>JAJQAW010000399.1:0-944 GCA_021203585.1 Rikenellaceae bacterium | reverse complement strand
GTACCAGGTTGAATTTGTTTCCTCCATAAATTTTAAACGATCCGTCGGTGGTGATGCCGGACAACGCATAGGTCAGTTCGATATCCGTCCGGGTAGAATTCGCCGTCACATGAGCGCCGGTCCGGGTGATGGTGACCCCGTCGTTTTCAAACGGGTTGTCGATACTGGCCTCTGCGTCGGAGAAGGTAATCGAAACCACGTGTTCGAACAGCCCGGAAATATCCCGTGTATTGGGATTCAGCTCCCCGTCTTCCGGGTCGATCGCTTCGGGTTTCACGGCCTCGGTCCCTCCGTTGTTTCCGTTGCCGGACCCGCTGCCGTTGTCCTGGTCCGGATCCTCGATCTGTGAATAAAGATGGTCGTTATCGGAAGAACAGGAAAACTGGGGAAACAACAACATCCCGGAAAGAAATAAAATAAAAAGAGTATACGGTTTCATAGTTCGGTTTTTTATCCATTTTTGTTGCATTTCGTGTACCAAAAATAAATATATGGCACTGGCACTCAAATACAAATCGTCCAACGAATGGATTTTTTCGAGGGAACGGCCGAAAATGCCGGTCATTCGACTCCGGGTATTTCGGCGGGCGAAATAGCGGAACGGTGGATAAAATCGTAATTTTGCGGTATGAGTACACCTGTCATCCAACTGGAAAACCTAACCAAATCGTTCGGCGATTTGATCCTGTACGAAGGACTTAACCTGAGTATTACCGACGATCAGCGGGCAGCTTTGATCGCGCCTAACGGAGTCGGAAAAACCACGCTGCTTCATATGATTGCCGGCCAGGAGAGCCCGGATTCGGGAACGGTGACTTTTCAAAGCGGCCTGCGTGTCGGATTTCTTCAGCAGGAACCGGAATTGCCGGAAGATTCCCAGGTGTTAGAAGCGTTGTACCACACCCCGGGAGAATTGGCCGCGACGGTCAAAGCCTACGAGAAGG
>JAJQAW010000241.1:394-5654 GCA_021203585.1 Rikenellaceae bacterium | reverse complement strand
TTTGCGAAATCTGGCCGCCAACGGTATTTGCATCGTAACTTACAACTTCATGCCCGTAGTGGACTGGACACGGACCGATTTGGCTTATGAGGTGGAAGACGGCTCCAAAGCGCTTTGTTTCGAACGGGCGGCCTTTGTGGCGTTCGATTTGTTTATCCTGAAACGGCTCGGCGCCCGGAAAGAGTATTCGGAAGAGGAGTTCGACAAAGCTACAGCGCGGTTCGAAACCATGTCCGAGGAAGAAAAGCATACGATGACCCGAAATATGATCGCCGGCCTTCCGGGTTCGGAAGAAAGTTTTACGGTGGAACAATTTCAGCAGGCCCTGGACCGTTACAAAGAGGTGGATGCGAAAAAACTGCGGTCTAATCTGGTTTATTTCCTACAGCAAATCGCTCCGGTCGCCGACCAAACCGGTATTAAACTGGTCATTCACCCGGATGATCCGCCCTATCCCATTCTCGGATTGCCGCGTATTCTGAGTACGGCTCAGGATTTCCGGGATCTGATCGCCGCGGTTCCCAATCCCTCCAACGGCTTGTGTCTTTGCACCGGATCGTTCGGAGTACGGAGCGACAACGAACTGGCGGCCATGATGAAAGAGTTTGCCGACCGGATCAACTTCGTTCATTTCCGCAGTACACGGCGCGATGAGGAAGGGAATTTTTACGAAGACACCCCCCGCGAAGGCGATGTGGATATGTACGGTGTCATGAAAGCACTGTTAGAGATACAGCAGGATCGGAAAGTTTCGATTCCGATGCGTCCGGATCACGGACATCAGATGATCGACGACCTGCATAAAACAACCAATCCGGGTTATTCCTGCATCGGCCGTCTTCGCGGACTGGCGGAATTGCGGGGCCTGGAAATGGGTATTGCCAAATCCATGGAGTATTCCTCCAGGGAGAAGGCGTAAAAGGTATTATTCATGCCGTTTCTTCTATGTACGGCATGCTTAATGTTGGGTTTATTAGTTGTTAGTTAGGGCGGCGCACGTGAGTGATTCGCCTTTCGTTTTTTATCCCCGCTCCGGTGATCCCATGACGTGGTATTTTACCGAAAATCTACCGCTGGGGACGATTCGCAAACCGTAGCGGGAAGCCCGTTTTAAATGGAAAAAGATTTCTTCGGTTTATTGTTATTTTAAGAACAATAGAATACCTTTGTATGTCCGAAAATCAACCGGAAATTACAAACCTAATCTATAAATTCTTATGAGTTTTTTGTGGAAATCATCCATCGGAAGAAAACTGATCATGAGTATCACAGGCACTGCCCTGGTTCTCTTCCTGCTCTTTCACATGGCCATGAATTTAGCTGCCGTCTTCTCGGCCGAAGCCTATAACTGGATCTGTGCCCTGCTGGGAGCCAATTGGTACGCCCTGCTCGGAACCATGGGCCTCGGCGCATTGGTCGGCATTCACTTTATCTATGCATTCTGGTTGAGTTGGCAAAACTTTCGGGCAAGAGGCATGCAGCGCTATGCCCAAAAGAAAAGCCCCGGGGTAAGCTGGGCCTCCCGCAATATGCTCGTGCTGGGAATCATCGTCTGCTGCGGCCTGTTGGTACACCTGTTTAACTTTTGGGCGAAAATGCAGTTGGTCGAAGTGCTCGGACACCATGAAAACAGTCTCGGATTCGCCGCCGTGGACGGCTATTCCCTCATCGAACGACTGTTCAGCAACCCGCTTTACTGCGTCGTTTACCTGGTGTGGTTCGCCGCCCTGTGGTTCCACATGACCCACGGGATCTGGAGCGCGATTCAAACCATCGGCTGGAATAACGAAGCGTGGAAGGGCCGCATCAAAGCAATTTCACACATCCTCGCGACCCTCATCTTCCTCGGATTCGCCACCGTCGTGGTATTTTTCTACCTCAAAAGCTTAGGCCTTTTCTAATTCGCTAAAATACGAAAACATGAGCATATTGGATTCAAAAATTCCGGAAGGGCCGTTGGCCCAGAAATGGAGCAAACATAAGGCGGAGATCAAAGTGGTGAGTCCGGCCAACAAACGCAAATTGGATGTCATCGTAATCGGAACCGGGTTGGGCGGAGGCGCCGCCGCCGCCGCGCTGGGTGAACTGGGTTACAATGTAAAAATGTTCTGCATTTCCGACTCTCCACGCCGCGCTCACTCGATTGCCGCACAAGGGGGAATCAATGCCGCTAAAAACTACCAGAACGACAACGACTCGGTTTACCGGCTGTTTTACGACACCGTTAAAGGCGGAGACTACCGGGCCCGCGAAGCCAACGTATACCGGTTGGCCGAAGTGTCGAATCTGATCATCGACCAATGTGTGGCCCAGGGAGTTCCCTTCGCACGCGATTACGGCGGGTTGTTGGACAATCGTTCGTTCGGAGGAGCACAGGTTTCGCGTACTTTTTACGCCCGCGGGCAAACCGGACAACAGCTGCTTCTAGGAGCTTATGCTGCGGTAAACCGGCAAATCGAAAAAGGAAGTGTGAAAAGTTACCTCCGCCACGAGATGTTGGATGTGGTGCTGATCGACGGCAAGGCCCGTGGAATCATCGCCCGGAATCTGGTAACGGGCGCGGTAGAACGCTTCGGCGCACACGCGGTGGTGATCGCTTCCGGAGGTTACAGCAACGTGTTCTTCCTGTCGACCAATGCCATGAACTCCAACGGTTCGGCCGCCTGGCAAATCTTCAAAAAAGGAGCCATGTTTGCCAATCCGTGCTTCACGCAAATTCACCCGACCTGCATCCCGGTACACGGAGACCAGCAGTCCAAATTGACCTTGATGTCCGAATCCTTGCGCAACGACGGACGCATCTGGGTTCCGAAAAAAAAAGAAGACGTCGAGAAAATACGGAAAAAACAGCTCAAAGCCTCTCAGATTCCGGAAGAAGACCGCGACTACTACCTGGAACGCCGCTATCCGGCCTTCGGGAATCTGGTTCCGCGCGATGTCGCTTCCCGGGCGGCCAAAGAACGTTGCGACGCAGGATTCGGCGTGAACGAAACCGGTTTGGCCGTATACCTGGATTTCTCGACGGCGATCAACCGGCTGGGGAAAAAAGTGATCGAGGAGCGCTACGGCAACCTTTTCCAAATGTACGAGAAAATTGTGGACACCAATCCGTACGAAGAACCGATGATGATTTATCCGGCGGTTCACTATACCATGGGAGGAATATGGGTGGACTACAACCTGATGACCACGGTTCCCGGATTGTATGCCATCGGCGAAGCTAACTTCTCCGATCACGGGGCCAACCGGCTGGGAGCTTCGGCGCTGATGCAGGGTCTGGCGGACGGTTACTTTGTACTGCCCTACACGATCGGGGACTATCTGGCCAAAGAGATTCAAAGTCCGAAAGTGGATACCGACGCGCCGGAATTCGCCGAAGCGGAAAAAGCGGTCAACGACAAAATCAATAAAATCTTGGCCATTCAGGGAAGCCAATCGGTGGATGACCTGCACAAAAAACTCGGCCACATCATGTGGGAGTATGTGGGAATGGCGCGGAATAAAGCCGGCCTGGAAAAAGCCATCGCGGAAATTAAAAAACTGCGCGAAGAATTCTGGAAAGACGTGAAGGTGACCGGCATTACGGCCGATTTCAATCAGGAACTGGAAAAAGCGCTACGTCTGGCCGATTTCCTCGAACTGGGCGAATTGATGGCCATGGATGCGCTGAACCGCAACGAGTCCTGCGGGGGGCATTTCCGAGAAGAATACCAGACACCGGAAGGAGAAGCCCTGCGCGACGATGAAAATTACACCTACGTAGCCGTTTGGGAATACAAAGGCGAAGGACAAAAACCGGTTCTGCATAAAGAGGAACTGAAATTCGAAACGGTGAAGCTGGCTCAACGCAATTACAAGGAGTAAGCCTTCACGGAGTGTCACTGATTTTTGAATCTCTAAGTAAAGACAAGATGAATTTAAAATTAAAAATATGGCGTCAGAAAAACGCCAAAGACAAAGGACGTTTCGAAGTGTATCAGGTAAACGATATATCGCCGGATACTTCGTTCCTCGAAATGCTGGATATTCTCAACAACCACCTGATCCATCAGGGCAAGGAACCGGTGGCCTTCGACCACGACTGCCGGGAGGGTATCTGCGGGATGTGTTCGCTGTACATCAACGGACGCGCACACGGACCGGACGACGATATTACTACGTGTCAGTTGCACATGCGCAAATTCAAGGATGGCGAAACGATCACCATCGAGCCGTGGCGTTCGGCCGGATTTCCGGTAATCAAAGACCTGGTGGTGAACCGGGGAGCTTTCGATTCGATCCTGCAGGCCGGTGGGTATGTTTCGGTCAATACGGGTGGAGCGCCGGATGCCAACGCGATTCCGATTCCGAAAAAGGATGCGGACGAGAGTATGGATGCGGCGGCGTGTATCGGTTGCGGCGCGTGTGTGGCGACTTGTAAGAATGGCTCGGCGATGCTATTTGTGGCAGCCCGCGTTTCTTCTCTGGCCCGCCTGCCCCAGGGGAAAGTAGAAGCGGCTCGCCGGGCCAAAGCGATGGTGGCCCGGATGGACGACCTGGGATTCGGAAACTGTACCAATACCACCGCCTGTGAGCAGGAATGCCCGAAAGGCATCTCGATTGCCCACATCGCCCGCCTGAACCGGGAGTTTCTCGGAGCCAAATTAAAAGATTAAAGCGGATCGATCCAGGAAAAAGACCGGAATTATCCGGTCTTTTTTGTTACTTATCATCCGATAAAAGAAAGATTATCTTTGTCTATACCTTAGTAAAATCAAGCCAGTGGATAAGGGAACTTTTCTGATTCGCTTTTAGGATGGCAACCCGTTTTACTGTTAATGGAGAATATACCGTTTATGTAGAATGTGAGAACTTCACGGATAAATCGGGCCTCGAAATGTGCTACATGATAAGCAGACTCGATGGAGCGGTAAAATCTTATAGACTGGATGCAAAGCAATGGGTATGGGATGAATACACGGTATATGCGGATCAAAATGTGGTCTTAACGCTGGGCGTGTTAGACAGAACGGAACATTACAGTCTGAATTTCCCTATCGGGAGACTGGGAGAAGCCATGTACCTAACCATTGAAAGGGATCCGGAATCCACCTTATACGGCATCCTGAAAGTATATTATTCGGATATCATCTACGATGAAGTTTCGGAAGAACTGGAAAAATTTTATCTCTATTGAATTTTCCTGATACACCTTTCAAAGCCGTTTCACCGCTGCGCGAGAGGATTCCGCGGTTCTTTGGTTTTCATTACTCCGATGGAC
>JAJQAW010000241.1:0-384 GCA_021203585.1 Rikenellaceae bacterium | reverse complement strand
GTTAATTAACCGTATATTCGCAACATTGAAAAACAAACGCTCGATAAACAATGACTCAATTAACAATTTTTTTACAGGCGGCTCAGGCACAGGGCGGCGGCGGTATGACGATGATCATCATGATGGTAGCCATCTTCGGGATCATGTGGCTGTTTATGATCCGTCCGCAACAGAAAAAACAAAAAGAAATGGTGAAATTTCGCCAGTCGCTCCAATCCGGAGATAAAGTGATTACGGCCGGAGGCATCTACGGAACCATCCGCGAAATTAAAGATACTTACGTATTACTGGAGGTCGATAAGGGAACCGATATCCGTGTGGATAAATCGATGATTATGAAAAACCTCTCCGGCGTGCAAAAATAGAAATACGGTATCTTGATCC
>JAJQAW010000283.1 GCA_021203585.1 Rikenellaceae bacterium | reverse complement strand
CACTAAAACCTAAATAATCTTTAAATCTTATGAAACAAAAAGACACTCGAAAGAGGACGGAAGGCCTGAGGGCATTCGGCTTGCTGTCCATGCTGTTTTTTGTCTGTTCCGGGATTTTCGCCCAGAGCCGGCAAATCACAGGAACCGTTCGTAACGCCAACAGCCCGATGGCCGGTGTCGCCGTCACGGTACAGGGAACCGGTACCGGTACCACCACCAATGCGCAGGGACACTATGAAATCATGGCCCAGCCGACACAAACCCTGCAATTTTCCTTTTTGGGTTACGACACGCAGTCCATACCCGTGGGAGTTCGCAGCACGATCGATGTTGAAATGCAGGAATCGGTAACCAATCTGGACGAAGTGGTTGTGATCGGTTACGGTACGGTCCGCAAACGGGATCTCACCGGAGCGGTTTCTTCCATTAAAGGAGATGCGCTGACGCTGAATCCGGTAGCCAACCCGATCGAAGCCATGCAAGGCCGCGTGGCCGGTCTGGACATCGTCCGCAACGACGGACGGGCCGTCTCCAGCGCCAGTATTCAGATGCGCGGTAACCGCTCGCTGGGAAAAGATTCGAAAGGAGACGACCGTACCTCGCCGCCAATCTACATCATCGACGGGATTCAGGGAGACATTACTACCTTGAATCCGAACGATATCGCTTCGATCGACGTCCTCAAAGACGCCTCTTCGACGGCGATCTACGGGTCGGCCGGTGCGAACGGGGTGATTATGGTTACCACCAAACAAGCCGAAAAAGGGAGAACTCAGGTGGATTTCAACGCTTATGTCAGCATCAACAGCAATGGCCGCTATCCGAGCGCGTTGCAGGGCAACGCCTGGTTGGATTATCTGCGAGAAGGGTATAAAGCCTCTTATCCGGATGTATCCGACCCGTCGCTGGAAGATTTATTGGCCGCCTGGAATCTGGATGGCGATTTGTTGGTTCCGTATATCAACAATAACCAATGGATCGACTACGTGGATGAAATCCTGGGAACCGGAATTCAACAAAATTACAGCATTTCCGTTCGGGGCGGAAATGAGCGCACGCAAGGGTATTTTTCACTGGGTTATAACTCTACCAAGGGGATTTACCGCAACGATAAGGCCGACTTGTACACGATGCGGGCCGGTGTCAATCACGACATCGCGCCGTGGATCAAAACCGGAATTCAAACCGGTGTCGCGTGGAAAGACAATGAGAGCCGTTCCAGCCGGTTGAGCTACGTTTTCCAGAAAGCGCCGCTCGGAGAAGCCTACGATGCGGACGGAAACATCAACGCCTATCCGATCGAAGGCGATGTGACTACGGTCAGTCCGCTGGCGGACGATGTTCCGGGAGCTTACCGCAACAACAACAAGCAGTTGAGTCTGACGATGAATCCCTATGTGGAATTTACCTTAGCCAGAGGATTGACTCTTCGGTCTATTCTCGGAACCCATTTATCTTATTCCCGCCGCGGAGAATTCAACAGCGACCATACCTATATGATGCTGGTCGGTAGTTCCGCTCAGAATCGGCAGGCCACCTACAGCAACACGCTGGGATACGAATATACCTGGGAAAATATCGCCAACTACCACACGGTCATCGCCAATGACCACGATATCACCGCCACTCTGGTTTCATCGTGGGGACACAGCCAGAATGAAACCAGTTATGCCTACAACGAAGGGTTTCTTTACGATGAATTCTTGTGGTATTCACTGACCAGCGGAACCAATCCGGGCGTGGGTAGTACGTACAGCATGTCCAAAGGAATGTCAATAGCCGGTCGTGTCAGCTATTATTACCGGGGAAAATACCTGTTCAGCTTCTCGAACCGCACCGACGGAACATCCCGACTTTCCAAACGCTGGGATTCTTTCCAGTCCGGCGCCGTAGCTTGGCGTATTTCCGATGAGCCCTTTATGGATGCCACCCGTCGCTGGTTGGATAACCTGAAACTGCGCGCGGGATACGGGGTTTCCGGAAACTCCGGTATCGAACCGTATTCATCTCGGACGGAGGTGACCAGCAGCGGACTGGACGCCATCAATCTCGGGTCCGGCAAATTGACCACAGCCGTATTGACCCAAACGGTCGGAAACGAGCAGCTGGGATGGGAAAAATCCTATAACCTGAACATCGGGTTGGATGTGACGCTCTTTCAGAATCGAGTGGATGCGGCCATCGAATGGTACGATACCGATACCAAAGGCGTGTTGTATCCGCGCGATTTAGCCTTTACCAACGGCGGGTTTACCCCCAAAGTGGCTTATCGGATGACCGGTAACCTGGCCCGGATCAAAAATACCGGCGTGGAAGTCACCCTAACCGGACGACCTTTCGTGAATAAAGATTTCCGCTGGGAAACGATCGTCACTTTCGCCAGCAACAAGGAGCGCGTGAAAGAAATCGATTTGGGAAGCGGCGAAACCTTAGAGAGTGAATTGATTTCCCTGGGACTGTTCATCGGACACCCTAAAAACACCATTTACGGAATCAAAAAACTGGGCATCTGGCAAAAAGACGAAGCCGAAGACGCAGCAGTATTCGGATTGTTGCCCGGTGATGTGAAATCCCAATCGAACCTCTCCAAGAAAAGCAACGGAGTGTGGTATGAATTGAACGAAGAGGGAGAAGAAGTTCTCTATACCGCGGAAAATCCCTATACCATCGGTACCAACGACCGCCGCATTTACGGGCAGGGTACTCCCAAATGGACCGGAGGCTGGTTCAACTCGTTCCAATACAAGAATTTCGATTTGAATATCCTGACCATCGCCCGCTGGGGCCAGACGATCGATGCGGGCTCCCTCGGATTTTTCGGATACGGCAACGTGACTATGCCCGATACTTACAATTACTGGACGGAAGATAATCCGACCAACGATTTTCCGCGCCCGTACGCCACCCGCGCTACGACCCAGTATTCCTCTCCGACCCAAAGCCTCACGACGGTAAACGGTTCGTTCGTGAAGATTAAAAACATTACGTTGGGCTATTCGCTGCCCTTAAGTGTGAACAGTAAACTGGGAATCAGCAACCTTCGGGTTTACGCGACCATGTATAATCCGATCGTGATTGCCAAAAGCCATCTGCTGAAAGGAACCGATCCCGAAACCGGTTCGGGAGATTCTTTCCCGATGTACCGTCAGGTGGTATTCGGAGTAAACTTCTCATTTTAACATTAAATAAGGAAAAAACATGAAAAAGATATTGAAAACGGCGGCTGCCTGCCTGTTGTTCGCCGGAGGAATCTCTTCCTGTTCGCTGGATGAACGGAATCCTTCGACGGTGGATTTAGAAATCGCGTATAAGTACAAAGACAGCTACGAGAGCCTGGTGAATTACTGCTACGACGCGTTGTACTATTTCTATGGAAAAGTGGACGGTATCGGAGCCATGGAAATGGGAACCGATCTGTGGAGCAATTACGATACCGGCGAAACCGGGTTTATTCTCTACAACAGCGATATGAATACGACGCTTACCACCCTTAAAACCATCTGGCAGGGCTTCTACGCTACGGTGAATTACTGCAATACGGCCATTTACTATGCCGATTTGGTAGAGGATTACCAGGAAGATGAAAAAAATGCCAAAGTCGCCGAAGCGTATTTCCTGCGGGCCTGGGCCTATTGGCATTTGGTGGAGCAGTTCGGGGGCGTGACGCTCACCACCCTTCCCAGCAATGTGACAGGTATGATCAACGCACCGGAGCGGAGTACGGAGGAAGAGATTTACGATCTGATTCTTAGCGATCTCCAGTTTGCGATTGATCATCTTCCCGTCTCTCAGGGTCAGGAGCGGGGCCGGGTAGATAAAAAGGCAGCCTATGCCATGATGGCCAAAGCGGCCCTGCAACGGATCCGGCTCGGCGACGAGGCGACTTATGCTAAAATGGCCCTCGATGCGGCGGAACACCTGATTAATAACGCCGCTGCCTATGGGGTAGGGCTGTATGAAAGCGATGAAACCCAGTCGGGCTTCGAAAAACTGTGGGACGGTAATAACAACAAGGCCAATCTGGAATTCGTATTTTTAGAAGCCGTGGATTATTCCAACAGTTTCGATAACCCGGAGGGCACCAACCGGGGACGTACCCGTCAGTATTACCTGATGGACCTGAACGGCAACAATTCGGACTGGGGAACGTTGGTGAGCGACGCGTGGCTCGGACGGGCCAATTCGAATTACTTCAAGCCGACCCAATACCTGCTCACGGAAATCTTCGAACCGGTGGCCGACCCTGCCGATACCCGATTCAAAACCTCTTTCTGGACCGAATACTACAATGCTTCATGGGTCGAAAAAACCATTTCTGCGGAGATGTGCGAGACGTACAACAAAAACCCGAACCTGGCAGGCCGTGTGATCTTGAATACGGCGGGAACCCACACCGAAACGAATTATTTGGGTCAATACAACTGGATGGGCCGGACGATCAACGCGTTCGGAGTCACCAATATGGTCGACGAAGACGGCGACGGTTGGCTGGACGGATTAAGTATTTTTACGCCCAATTGGGAGGTCTCTGCCGAGGACAAATATAACTTGCCGTTCTGGATCGTCACTCCGTCCGACATGTTCGATGCGAACGGCAAATGGGTCGACGTGAATGACGATAAACCGTTGGACAGCAAAATCCGCCGGGTTTTTCCTTCCCTGAAGAAATTCTCGGCCTATGAAATGGTTTACGATTACCAATACTGGATGGGCGACTTCCCGATCATCCGCATGGGAGACGTCTACCTGATGGCGGCCGAGGCGGCGTTGCGGTATAACGGAGATCAGGCAAAGGCTTTGGAGTACGTCAATACGTTGCGTCGCCGCTGCGCGGTTACTTCCCGGCAAGCGGAGATGGAAGTTACCCAGGCGGAAATGAACCTGGATTTCATTCTTGCCGAACGTGCCCGTGAGTTGGTCGGAGAGCAGGTGCGTTGGTACGACCTCAAGCGGATGGGCAAATTAACCAACGAATATTTGGCCCGAACCAATCCGAATATCGAGTATTTCGACGAAAATAAACATACCCTCCGCCCGATTCCGCAAACCTTCCTGGATGCGATTTCCAATCCGAAGGAATATGGCAGCAACGGCTATCTGGAATAAAGGTCGGAAAATCGGATAATCCCGGGATGGTTTACAAGTCCCATTTAGTCAAAATCCCTCGTAACGAATCCGTTACGAGGGGTTTTCGGTTTTTTTAAACTTTCTGCACCCTGGTCGGCTGGACATGGACAAACATCCGGAACATCCCGTTTACCCGGTTTACCGATCCGGCCTCAGCCGATACGGGTAGAATCCGGTGCCCTTCCCGGCTCGGAATCCGTATCGCATTTCCAACTCCACTCAATCGTCAAAGGTGCTCCCGCCGACAAATTCGCGAAGTATCGAGGTGGGGGGCAGTTCCTGAGCCGAAACCGGCACAAATAAATCCAGGAACCGCAGCAGGCGTTTGGCTTCGGCATATTCCGGAACCACATCCGGCACTTCGTACAGCAACGGTTGGGCATAATCTTTCAATACGCACAATTCGAACATCAAGGCCGAATTGAACATCACATTCGCCTGTTCCTGATAAGGAAATACGTATTTATCTTCACCCCTGCGCACGCTTTGCCAGCGCCGGATCGTGGCTTCGGTCGTATAGGCTCGGTGT
>JAJQAW010000030.1 GCA_021203585.1 Rikenellaceae bacterium | reverse complement strand
GTTCCGGACCGAAACCCGAGTATGAAGGAGATTTCGACCGCAACCGTTCGATCGGTATTGCCTGGAGCCGCGATTTGATGCGGTGGAACTGGCCCGGAAAAAAACAATATTGAGGGGATGAATATTACTTTGATCCAAATCGGAAAAACCGATGCTTCATTCCTTCGGGAGGGTGTCGAACTCTATTTGAAACGGATCAATCATTACACGAAATTCGACATCGTAACCCTGCCCGATATCAAAAACGCTCGTAAACTTTCCCGCGCTCAGCAAAAATCCGAGGAGGGACGTTTGATTTTGACCCAGGTAACAGACAGTGATTTTTTAACTCTGCTGGACGAATCGGGTCAAGAGACCGGTTCCGTCGAATTTGCCGCGTGGATGCAGAAACGGATGAACTCCGGCATCCGCCGCTTATGCTTTGTTATCGGAGATCCCTACGGTTTTTCCCCTGAAGTCTATGCCCGGGCCAACCAACTGCTATCGCTTTCCCGGATGACCTTTTCGCATCAATTGATCCGGCTGATATTCCTCGAACAACTTTACCGCTCATTCACCATCCTCCATAATGAGCCGTATCACCACCAATAAGATGAGAGCCCGGTGACGGTTTGCCGGTCGATCCCGTGTGGGGCCCTTCATTCTTCGCCGGAGGCCGACCGGAATCTCTGTTTATCCCGGTCCGGCATGGGAACTCCCGAATAAAAGTTGTACATTTGCACTCTAAAAATTAGATTCCGTTTATGAAAAATATACGCAATTTTTGCATCATCGCTCATATCGATCACGGTAAAAGTACCTTGGCCGACCGCCTTTTGGAAGAGACCAAAACTCTGACTCAACGGGAATTGCAGGCTCAGGTGTTGGATAATATGGATCTGGAACGCGAAAAAGGAATTACCATCAAGAGCCACGCCATCCAGATGGAATACCTGCGCGAGGGAGAAACCTACGTGCTCAATCTGATCGATACGCCCGGACATGTCGATTTCTCCTATGAAGTTTCGCGGGCTATCGCTTCCTGCGAGGGAGCTTTATTGATCGTAGATGCCACTCAGGGAATTCAGGCGCAAACCATTTCCAATCTTTACCTGGCTCTGGGGCATGATCTGGAAATCATTCCAGTGATCAACAAGATCGATATGGAAGCGGCAATGGTGGATGAAGTGACCGAGCAGATCGTCGACCTGATCGGCTGCAACCCGGATGACATAATTGCAGCTTCGGCTCGCACCGGATTGGGTGTACCGGCTATTCTGGATGCTATTGTGGACCGTATTCCTGCCCCTGAAGGGGATGAGCAGGCTCCCTTGCAGGCCTTGATCTTCGATTCGGTATTTAATTCCTACCGGGGCATCATCGCTTATTTCCGGGTATTCAACGGTACGTTACAGAAAAGCCAAAAAGTAAAGCTGTTTAATACAGGAAGCGAGTACGATGCCGATGAGATCGGGGTATTGAAACTCAAAATGAGTCCACGAGATGAAATAAAAGCGGGTGATGTGGGGTATATCATTTCCGGGATTAAGAATTCGGCCGATATAAAAGTTGGGGATACCATTACCCACATCGACCGTCCGGCTACGGAGGCCATCGCCGGATTCGAGGATGTAAAACCGATGGTCTTTGCCGGTTTATATCCGGTCGACAGCGATCAATACGAGGACCTTCGGGCTTCGCTCGAAAAATTGCAGCTCAACGATGCTTCCCTCACTTTCGAACCGGAATCCTCCCTCGCCCTGGGCTTTGGGTTCCGTTGCGGTTTTCTCGGTTTGCTGCACATGGAGATTATCCAAGAGCGGTTATACCGGGAATTCGATATGGATGTAATCACGACGGTTCCCAATGTATCTTATAAAGTTTACAC
This sequence comes from Rikenellaceae bacterium, assembly GCA_021203585.1. Taxonomy (GTDB): domain Bacteria; phylum Bacteroidota; class Bacteroidia; order Bacteroidales; family Rikenellaceae; genus JAJQAW01. The sequence goes on along the minus strand of JAJQAW010000030.1, from coordinate 3,820 downwards.
CACCAAAGGAGAGGTTTTGGATGTTCACAATCCCTCCGGATTGCCTGAACCGACCCTCATCGATCATATCGAAGAACCTTATATCAATGCCCAAATTATTACCAAATCGGAATACCTGGGAGCCATTATCAAACTTTGCATCGATCGCCGGGGAACGATGAAGAATCAGGTCTTCCTGACCACCGACCGGATGGAGATCAATTTTGAAATGCCGTTGGCGGAAATTGTGTTCGATTTCTACGATAAATTGAAAAGCATCTCCCGCGGATACGCTTCCTTCGACTACCACCAGATCGGTTATCAGCTCTCCAAACTGGCCAAGTTGGATATTCTACTCAACGGGGAACCGGTGGATGCCCTTTCCTCCCTCATCCATGTGGATCACGCCTATGACTTCGGTCGTCGGATGTGCGAGAAGCTCAAAGAACTGATTCCGCGCCAACAATTCGATATTGCCATACAGGCTGCGATCGGAGCCAAAATCATCGCCCGGGAGACGGTAAAATCCGTTCGTAAAGATGTGACGGCTAAATGTTACGGAGGAGATATTTCCCGCAAGCGCAAACTACTGGAAAAGCAGAAAGCCGGGAAAAAGCGGATGCGCCAGGTGGGGAACGTGGAAGTTCCGCAGGAAGCATTTTTGGCGGTGCTGAAAATGGACTGATCGGAATTATTACATTATTTAAACCATTTTACACGATGAAAAAACGGAACAGCCTTCCATTCATATTTCTTCTGACGCTCTGTTTCGCTGCGTTAGCCTGCGGTTCGGGAGCGGTTAAAAATTCTGACGGGGTTTATGAATTCCAACCGGGAGCTTTTCGACCGAAAAAATTTCCCGTGGAGATTCCTTTTCATAGCACAGAGAGCCGTTTGCAGAATTACTATCAGATCGAATCCATCTTCTGTACCGGAAAAGCCCGGGGATCGCGCTCTACGGGCGGGTATACTTTTGTTGTCAAAGGACGGGCGGTGAAAGACTCCTCCAATCTTTCGATGGGCAGAAGGACCTTCGAATTACTCCCTTTAGCCGCTTCTTCTTCTGCTGTTACCGGAATGGCTACTGCATATATCTTTCCGCAGGTCCCAGCGGGTGAACCCTTTGAATTTGAATTTACGGGGTTGTTTGACGGTTATTTCGATGTCTCGGATTTCGGAGGTTTCCTTCTGACGGATTAACCCGCCATTCGGAAGTACGGGCAGCCTGTTTTTTTGTTTTGTATTGGCTTTCGGTCTGCCGCCCGGATATCGGTTGCTACGGCATCAAACCCTTCCGGGCTCTGCCGCTCCGATCAGTTTCCTAACGATCGAAAGCTGTTTGATAACCACGCTTTAAGGCTTTTACAGCTGGAATCTACATCCGTTACTTATTTTCAACCGCAATTCTTCGACCTACACACGTTTGTTCGTGATGGGATAAAAAAAACACCCCAAAAGTTACTTTTCAACTTTTGGGGTGCAGTCATTACCCGGACCTATTTTCGTGGTTTTCCTTTAATCCTTCGTTCATAACATCGAAAAGCGGTTATTTATAATTTACCGGGGTATGGGTGTTCCAGAACAGGAAAGCGTACATATCGGCCATTTCATCCAGGGTTTTGGAGAGCGGTTTTCCGGCACCGTGTCCCGCATCCACATCGATGCGGATGACAACCGGGTTTTGGCATACCTGACGGGCTTGGAGTTCGGCGATAAATTTAAAAGAATGCGCCGGAACTACCCGATCGTCGTGGTCTGCGGTCATCACCATCGTAGCCGGATAACACACCTCTTTGATGTTGTGCAGGGGAGAGTAAGCGTACAGATAGGGAAATTGTTCTTCTACGTCGCTGCTGCCGTATTCCACGGCCCAACCCCAACCTACGGTAAACTTGTGATAACGAAGCATGTCGAGAACTCCCACCCGAGGAAAGCAAACGGCGTATAGATCCGGACGCTGGGTCATGCAGGCGCCGATCAATAATCCTCCGTTCGATCCGCCCGAAATGGCCAGTTTGTCCGAACAGGTATAACCCTGGGCGATGAGGTATTCGGCAGCGCCGATAAAATCGTCGAACACATTCTGTTTATTCTCCAACATTCCTCCTTGATGCCACGTTTCTCCATATTCTCCACCGCCGCGGATGTTGGCCAGGGCATAGACTCCGCCCTGCTCCATAAACATGACCAGAGTGGGACTGAATCCGGGGGTCTGGTTGATGTTGAACCCTCCGTAAGCATAGAGATGAGCCGGATTTTGGCCGTCTTTTTTCATTCCTTTTTTATACACGATAAACATGGGCACTTGTGTACCGTCTTTGCTGGTGAAAAATTGCTGTTCCACCTCAAAATCAGTCGGATCGAACGGCACTTCGGTTTTCCGGAATACCTCGGATTCTCCATTGTCGAGGCGGTATGAGAAAATGGTGGGTGGATAATTGAAACTGCTGAAGACATAGAACAGTTCGGTGTCTTCCGGTTCACCGCTCAGTCCGCTGGCCGTTCCGATAGCCGGAAGTTCTATCTCACGGATCCAGGTTCCCTGCATATCATACTGGTAGATCCGGGTGGAGGCATCTTTCAGGTAATGGGCAAAAATTGCATTGCCACCCAGCGATACTCCTTTCAGCAATTCTTTTTTTTCCGGCAGCAAATCTTTCAACTGAGGGCGCTCTTCGGTCAAGTCCAGTTCCGCGAGCCGGAAATTAGCTGCGCCTTGGTTGGTATATATCAAGGCCCGGTCCTGGTTGCACCAAACGATACTGTAATCGTTATCGAACCCCCGGAACAAGGTTTTAAACGGTTCATTGCTTTCCATCGGTCGGTAAAGCACCTCTGTGCCGTGGGTACCCTCCCGGGCGTAGATAAACAGCCAGCGGTCGTCTTTGCTGACTCCGGCGCTGAAATACCGCAACGGATGGCGGGTGTCGCCGTAGACCAGTATGTCTTCTGATTGGTCCGTGCCCAACCGGTGGTAGTACACCTTTTGAAATTCATTCTTTCCTGAAAATAAGCTGCCTTCCTTCGGAGCGTCGTAGCGACTGTAAAAGAATCCTTCCCGGGTCCAGGTGGCTCCGGAGAACTTCACCCATTGAATATGGTCCGAAAGTTTCTCTTTAGTTTCCACATCCATGACATGGATTTCCACCCAGTCCGAACCCGATTTGGATAGGGTATAAGCCATATATTTATGGTCTTTGGAAAAGGTGGTCGACCCCAAAGCTACGGTACCGTCCGTGGAAAGCGTGTTGGGGTCCAAAAATACTTCCGGTTCAGCGTCCAATCCTTTTTGTCGGTAGAGTACGCTTTGGTTTTGCAGTCCGTCGTTCTTGAAAAAGAAGTAGTATTCGCCTCTTTTTCGGGGAGCTCCGTATTTCGGATAATCGAACAATTGAGTCAGGCGATCCTTAATCTGTTCCCGGTAAGGAATCTGAGACAGGTAATCGAAAGTGACCTCATTCTGTGCGGCAACCCAGGCTGCCGTTTCTTCCGAACGGTCATCCTCCAGCCAACGGTAGGGGTCGGCTACTTGCGTTCCGAAGTAATCATCGACCACCGAGAGGTCTTTTCGGGTTTCGGGATAGGGTTTGGTTTCAATCTCTTGTTGATTTCGGTCTTTACAGCTCATGACCATCAGTACGATCAGTGTAAAAAGTGAATATTTCTTCATGGGCGTTCGAGGTTTAAATTCAATTAGTCAAAGGTAAAATATTTATCGAATTTATCACAAATTTCCAGAGATAAATTCATTAGTCAAAGGTAAAATATTTATCGAATTTATCACAAATTTCCAGAGATTAAGACCATTAAGTAATAAAACGAAAGAGTAAAATAGAGGTTT
>JAJQAW010000275.1 GCA_021203585.1 Rikenellaceae bacterium | reverse complement strand
TTATTATACCTATCAAAACGGCGATCAAATGCCGATGCTGGGAATCGGAACTTGGCAGTCCGATCCGGAAAAACTCTACGATGCAATTGTGGAAGCGGTCACTTACGGTTACCGCCATATCGACTGCGCTTACATCTACCAGAATGAAGAGATCGTAGGCAAGGCACTCAAACACCTGTTCGACACGGGTGTGGTCAGGCGCGAAGACCTTTGGATCACTTCCAAACTCTGGAACTCCTGCCACCGCCGCGAACAGGCGCTTCCGGCTATCCGGGAATCGCTCAAAAACCTCGGTCTGGATTATCTGGACATGTATCTGATCCACTGGCCGGTAGCTTTTAAAGACGGGGTGAAATTCCCGGAATCGGTCGATGATGTGGTTTCCCTGGAGGAAATACCGTTGAGTGAGACCTGGAAGGGTATGGAAGATTGCCGCAAAGCCGGACTGACCCGGCATATCGGGGTATCGAATTTCAGCATCAAAAAACTCAAAGGCATTCTGGAAACGTGTGAAATCCGCCCGGAAAATAACCAGGTCGAGCTGAACCCGTATCTGCAGCAAAAGGAACTGGTGGAGTACTGTTTTGCCGAGAACATCTGCGTAACGGCCTTTTCGCCGCTGGGCAAAGGCAATACCGCCCGTCAGAACGATCTGAACCTGTATGAAGACCCGGTGATCCGAAAAATCGCGGAGGAACAGCACTCCACGATCTCATAGGTGCTGCTCAAATGGGCCATCCAGAAGGGAATCGTAGTCATCCCCAAATCGGTCACGCCGTCCCGTATCCGTGAAAATTTCGATACGGTCAACGTGGCATTGACTACGGACGATATCGAAGCGATCGACAAACTGGACAAAAACAACCGCATTTCTTACGGCGCCGCGTGGCTGATGGAAGGCAGTTCGTATACGTACGAAAATCTCTGGGACGAAGAGCGATAACCGGAAAAAACACTGCCCCCGAATGACCGAAACCCTGCAAGGCTTATTAAAAAAACATTTTGGCTACGACGCGTTCCGCCCGCTACAGCGGGAGGTGATGGAGCATGTAGTCGATGGAAACGACGCGCTGGTACTGATGCCTACGGGCGAAGGAAAATCGATTTGCTACCAGTTACCCGCCTTGCACCTAAAGGGTACGACGCTGGTGGTTTCCCCGCTCATCGCCCTGATGAAGGATCAGGTGGAAAGCCTGGCGGCCAACGGGATACCCGCTGCCGCGCTAAACAGCATGCTTTCGGAAAGGGAGCGGGATGAGGTGTGGCGCAAATCCGTATCGGGCGAATTGAAACTGCTTTATATCTCCCCCGAAGGGGTGATGGCCGAGATGGATCGGCTGCTGCAGCGGATGAATCTTGCGCTGATCGCGATCGATGAGGCGCATTGCGTATCCCGTTGGGGGCACGATTTCCGCTCGGAATATACCCGGTTATCCTTGTTGCGCGACCACTTCCCGGATATACCGATTATTGCCCTGACCGCTACGGCGGATAAAGTCACCAAATCGGACATCCTCAAACAGCTCACGCTGCGGGAACCGGAAATTTTTCAAACTTCGTTCGACCGCCCGAACCTGTCGCTCACGGTACGCTGGAGGATGGCCAAGCGTGAAAAAGTCCGCGAGATTGTCCGTTTTATCCGGGAACACGCCGGTCAAAGCGGGATCGTATACTGCACCAAACGCAAGGACACGGAAGCGCTAGCCGACACCTTGGACGGCTTCGGCATTCCGTCCACGCCTTACCATGCCGGGCTCCCGGCCCGCCACCGGGAACAGGCGCAGGATGATTTTATCAACGACCGCACCCAGGTAATATGTGCTACGATCGCCTTCGGGATGGGGATCGATAAAAGCAATGTCCGCTGGGTGATCCACTACAATATGCCCGGCAGCGTGGAAAATTACTACCAGGAGATCGGCCGTGCCGGACGGGACGGTTTGCCGAGCGATACGATGCTCTTTTATACCATCGGAGATTTTATCCTGCAGCGCAGTTTCGCTCAGCAAAGCGGTCAGGTGGATACCAACATGGACAAACTGACCTGGATACAGCGCTATTGTGAAACGGACGTCTGCCGCCGCCGCATCCTGCTGAACTATTTCGGTGAGGAATCGGACAGCGACTGCGGCAACTGTGACGTATGCGCCAACCCCCCCCCCGACCGTTTCGACGGCACGGTATTGGTGCAAAAGGCGTTAAGCGCCGTTCTGCGTACCGAACAACGGATCGGCATGCAGATGCTGATGGACATCCTGCGCGGATCGAGGCGGGCCGAAATCTACGAGCACGGATACCAAAACATAAAGACTTACGGAGCAGGGGGAGATCTACCCTGTCCGGTTTGGCGCGAGTACATCTACCAGATGATCCAGCTGGGCTACCTGGAAATTGATTACCTGGATGCGCAGACGCTGAAAGTGACGGCGCAGGGCCGGAAAGTTCTTTTCGAGGGCATTCCGGCGATGCTGACCCGTTACCGGAATCCGGAAGAAAGTAATCGCCCGGTAGCAAAACAGAAACCGGTAAAAGCGGAAAGACCGAAACGGCCGCTCCCATCGGAAAAATCGGAACCGTACGGATGGAATACCCGCGAGGAATTGATTTCGGAATCATCGGCAGACGCTGACCGGTACGACGATCCGGAGAGGGCAGCGGGGCGAATGGCGAAAGAGATGCTACCCGGAAAGCGCCGTAAAGCTGGGCGGGTAAAACCACCGCCGGAGCCGTTGTCGCAGGATGCGGACACGGTGCTGCTGGATTCATTGAAACAGCTCCGCCGGGAAATAGCCGCTCAGGAAAAAATACCGGCCTACATCGTCTTCTCGGATGCCCACCTGACCGACATGGCTGCCCGCCGTCCGGTGAGTCCCGACGAATTTAGGGAGGTAAAGGGAGTAGGGGAGTTTAAAGCCGAAAAATACGGGGAGGTATTCACCTCACACATTCGACATTACCTGGAAAGTGAATAAAAAGGCGGCCCGCGGGCCGCGGAAGGAGAACCGATGCAGCAAAGCGAATTTTTAAAACTGATTCGCAGTCAGGAACCCTACAAGGAGTTCCTGACTGCGCTCGGACGCAGTAAAACAATAGCATTGAAGGGGACGGCCGGATCGGCGACGGCCCTTTTCTGCGTGAATATCGCACTCGATACCGGCGGCATGCACCTGGTCATTGCCGATGACCGGGACGAGGCGGCCTATTTTTACAACGACCTGTACGGTTTTCTCGATCCGGAACGGGTCTTGTTCTTTCCGACCGCCTACAAACGTTCCATCGAATACAACAAAGAAGACCCGTCCGGTCTGGTACAGCACAGTACGGTGCTGAACGCCCTGAAAAATTATCAGGAAGGCTATCTGATCGTGTGCACCTACCCGGAAGCGATCCTGGAGAAAGTAGTCACGGCCAAAAAACTGCGGGAAAATACGCTGCAGGTGACTAAAGGCGAAAAATTACCGATCCCGTTCCTGGCCGAAGTGCTTCAGAAATACAATTTCCAGAAGGTGGATTTCGTCTACGAGCCGGGCCAGTATTCGGTGCGCGGGGGGATCATCGATATCTTCTCATTTTCGGACAACAAACCGTACCGGCTGGACTTTTTCGACGATGAAATCGAATCGATCCGCCAATTCGATATCGGTTCCCAGTTATCGGTCGGCGAGGTAGACGCGCTGGAAATCCTGCCGGACACCAAAAACGCGGGCATCGCCACTGAGGTGGAATCCCTGATGAAGTTCGCCGGGAATGCGGTACTCTGGGTGAACGACTACGAATACATGCTCAAACGGTTTGCCGATATCCGGGTCAAACTGCTGCACGATATGGCCGACCGGGGCGAGGACCCGGCGACGATCGACGCCCGGATCATCACCCGCAACGGGTTCATGGCGGACACCGAAAATAATACGCTGATCACCATTAAATCGGTCTCCCGGCAGCGGGAACCGGACGAAACGGTGGTTTTTTCGGTAGCCCCCCAACCGGCGTTCAATAAAAATTTCGAGGTGTTGACCGACAACATCCGGGAGTCGGAAGGAAGGGGCTACACGACGTACATCCTCTCGGAAAACAAGGCGCAGATCGAACGGCTGGAGAATATTTTTTCCAATACCGCCTCCACGCTCCCGGTACGGTTCGAACCGTTATCCCTGACGCTTCACGCCGGTTTTACGGACAATAACCTGCGGGCCAATTTCTACACCGACCACCAGATTTTCGACCGCTACCACCGCTATACCCTCCACAAGGATATCGACCGGAGTGAAGCGCTGACCATCCAGGAACTCAATGCGTTGAAAGTAGGGGATTACGTAACGCACATCGACCACGGCGTTGGCCGCTACGGCGGACTGGTGCGTACCACCCAGGACGGCAAAGTGGTCGAACAGATCAAACTGATCTACCGGGACAACGATGTGCTATTTGTAAATGTCCACGCCCTGCACCGCATTTCCAAATACAAGGACAAGGATGCCGAGCCGCCCAAAATCTACAAACTGGGCTCTGGGGCGTGGCAGCGGCTGAAAGCCAACACCAAAAAACACGTCAAAGATATCGCCCGCGAACTCATCGCCCTGTACGCCAAGCGCAAACAGAGCCAAGGCTTCGCCTTTTCGCCGGACAGCTATCTCCAGTATGAACTGGAAGCTTCCTTCATGTACGAGGACACGCCGGATCAGCAAACGGCCACCCAAGCCGTCAAAGATGATATGGAAGCGCCCGTTCCGATGGACCGCCTGGTGTGCGGCGATGTGGGGTTCGGCAAAACCGAGATTGCCATGCGTGCGGCATTCAAAGCCGTGGCCGACAGCAAACAGGTAGCCGTACTGGTTCCCACTACGGTACTCGCCTTGCAGCACTACCGCAGTTTTTCCAAACGGTTCAAGGAATTTCCGGTGCGGGTGGAAAGCTTTACCCGCGCCAAGAGTACGAAACAGGTCAATGACGTATTGGCCCAATTGAAGGAGGGCAAAATCGACATCCTGATCGGAACCCATAAGCTGCTCGGCAAAAATGTGGAGTTTAAAGACCTGGGATTGCTGATTATCGACGAAGAGCAAAAGTTCGGGGTAGCCAACAAGGAAAAATTACGCCAGGCCAAAGCCAGTGTGGATACCCTCACGCTGACCGCGACCCCGATTCCGCGCACCCTGCAATTTTCGCTGATGGGATCGCGGGATATGTCGGTCATTGCCACGCCGCCGCCGAACCGTCAGCCGATCAATACGGAAGTCCACCCGTTTGGCGACGATATCATCAAAGAAGCCATAGAATTCGAGTTGTCGCGTAACGGACAGGTGTACTTCGTCCACAACCGGGTACACGACATCCTTTCCATCCGCGCCAAGATCAAGTCGCTCGTCCCCGAAGCACGGATAGCGGTGGGCCACGGGCAGATGAAGCCCGAAGAGCTGGAGAAGATCATGATGGATTTCATCTACGGCGAATACGACATCCTATTGGCTACCACGATCATTGAATCAGGGATTGATATATCGAATGCCAATACGATGATTGTCAATAATGCACAGAACTTCGGGCTGAGCGATCTGCATCAATTGCGCGGCCGGGTGGGCCGTTCCAACCGCAAAGCGTTCTGCTATTTGCTTACCCCCGGAGAAGAAGCGCTGACGGGCGATGTCCGACGCCGACTGCGGGCCATCGAGGAGTTTTCCGATCTCGGCGCAGGATTCAACATCGCCATACAGGACC
>JAJQAW010000322.1 GCA_021203585.1 Rikenellaceae bacterium | reverse complement strand
TGATGAATTTCGTCAAGCATCATCCGATCGATGAACTATTGGTACAAGAGATAGTATCCTTTGTCCGGGGCTTCCCCGGCCGGACTCCGTTGGCCGTGGAGCAAATCGACCGCTCGGGTTATCAGCGGAGTTACCTTGGCCGGGATACGGAAAGCGGTTGGGAAGCGATCCTGATGGTATGAAGCAAAGGCAACCGGACGGTGATCCACGGTCATCCGCAATATGCCGGTTATACCTTTATCGGCGGCCGATTTACCGTAGAAGTTTTCCAACAGCAATCGGACCGGTTGACCGCCTGCCAGCTAATGGACATCGACGGCAAACAGGGATTCCCTGCGATCAGTCGACCGGCCGCTTTCGTCAACCCTATTTACCGGCTTACCTGCCTCAGCGAAAAAGGTTATTCGCTGCATATCTACTCGGACGATGCATTAAAGGGATTTAAATACGACGATCCGAACGGATAGCTTCCTTCGGCAGAGTTTCTTTCGACAACGGGAAGCGGCCAGCCGCTTCCCGTTTCTATGGGCTCATCCCGCTTCACTCCTCTTCATTCCGCTTCGATTTCGGTTAAGGCCGATCTTCCCAATAACGGGGAACGAGATAATCCTCCCGCCGCTCATTTCCCGTAGCAGGCGGCTCACGACCGCTAACGGCCAATTCCGGATCCTGCGGGTGCAAAAACTCTTGCCGAAAGAATATATCGACCCCTTTCTGGTAAATTTCACACCCCCAGTTCATGGTCATTCCGGAATCCAAGTAATAAGGACGGGCAGTAAGCTGAAAACGATAGGTTCCCACACCCAACCAGATCACCTTGAGATCATGGTGGCTGCCCGCGCCCAGGCAATAAGCCGTATATTTCAATCCGTACAGGTCCGTTAATAGCCATTCATCAGGGGAACCATCCGCTAACCGACGGCATTCCACCGTGAAATCCACGAAAAATGTTCCCCCTTCCACCGGAATTTCGAACGGATTGGATTCGGAAACGACACGGTACTCCAGCGACCCTTCATACTGGGAAAGCAAATAATAGCACGGCAAGGACCATCCTTCCGGATCATCGATATAAATCACCAGTTGGTAGACCCGTGAGTCGGCAAAATAGGTTTCCGGTACGGAAATATCAAAGGCCAATTCATACTCCGTTACGGTGCGCGCCTCCGAAATCGTAAATGGTCCGGGCTCCAGGTAAATCCCCATCTGGGAAGCCGGTACGGGAAACCATTGCCCGGTAGAATGCCCGTTGAGGTATTTTCCCCGCTCCATGGAGACAGTAATCGAACGGGTTTCACCCGCCTGCCGAAAAGGAGTTTCCAGATTGCCGACCACCGTCAGGTTTACCTGCTGGTAAGTGAGCTCCAACGGATCCACGCAACCGGCTAAAAGGAAGAGCAGCGAGAGAATGATCCAATTTTTTTTTCATTTTTGCAGTTTGTTTCCGGTACGAATTTAGAATTTTTCCGGATGTAATTTACCTTTTACCGATTCGATTTACCCTTTCCATTAAAATCGATTTTATGAAAATCTTTTACACCCTGCTGCTGCTTATTTTTTCCAACGGATTTATAACCCTGGCCTGGTACGGCCACCTGAAATTCAAAGCGGTCAAATGCTTCGAAGCCTTACCTTTATTTTCTGTGATTCTGATCAGTTGGTTGTGGCTTTTTTCGAGTACTGCTTTCAGGTTCCGGCCAACCGAATCGGTTTTATCGACAACGGCGGACCGTTTTCCCTGATTCAGCTCAAAATTATTCAGGAAGTGATTTCCTTGACCGTCTTCACCGGTTTCGCGATGCTGGTGTTTAAAACCGAATCCTTCCGGTGGAACCATTTGGCGGCTTTCCTTTGCCTGGTATTGGCCGTATATTTTGTTTTCAAAAAATAGTCCGCTGTAAATCAGATCGTTTTTCCCGGTAGAGTTCGATGAGACGGGATACGGGGAAGCGGTCCAGTTCCTGTTCCGGAACGATCCGGTAACGAGAACGCATGGCATCGGAAAAACGCTGGAGGTCGAATTCATAAAAAACGGGATATATCAGACGGTGTGAGAGCACGTGCTTGGGGAGAACTACCGTCCGGCGCAAAATCCATTCGCCGGTCCCCTCGAACAGGTCAGCAAATGCTTCGGTTTCTTTCAAAGCTGTAAAATCGACAGCCCGGTCGGTTTCAACGAGCGGATATTCGTACAAGTTTTGCCAGATGTCGCGGCCGGTGCGCTGTCCGAGCAAGGTTTGGTGATCGGATCGGATCACCAGATAATTGAACCAACGGGGCTTCACTTCCTTTTTTGCTTTTTTTACAGGCCGTTTATCGACCGTTTTATGGGCCAGAGCCAGGCAACGGTCCGTAAAGGGACAAGCCGGACAATCGGGAGATGCGGGGATGCATTGCAGGGCCCCGAACTCCATGGCTGCCTGATTGAACTCCGCGGCCCGGGAAAGCGGCAGGAGCGACTGTGCCAGCTGGGCAAATTCATTTTTGCCGCGGGATGAATCGATGGGCGTGTCTATGTCATACAGTCTCGACAATCACCGGTAAACATTGCTGTCCACGGCGGCATGCGGTAAACCGTAGGCAAAAGAGACGATGGCCGCGGCCGTATAATCGCCGATGCCCTTCAGTGAGCGGACCTGCGGATAAGTTTCCGGGAATTTTCCGTCGAAACGGCTCATCATCGCTTGGGCTGCCGCATGAATGTTTCGGGCGCGGCTATAATATCCCAGCCCTTGCCAACAGTGCAATACCGCCTCTTCGGAAGCTTCAGCCAGGGATTTAAGGTTGGGAAAACGTTCCATGAAGCGGTAAAAATAATCCAACCCCTGCGCAACCCGCGTTTGCTGTAAAATGATTTCCGAAATCCAGATTCGGTAAGGATCGGTAGTTTCGCGCCAAGGCAACTCTCGGCGATGGGCTCGGTACCATCCGATCAATATTTCAGCTATTTCGTTTTCCATCTGCAGTCTGCTCTCCGGCTGCGAAGGTACGTCAAAAATAGCGAACCCAATTCTTGTTTTGGCACTAAAATTGAACCTTATTCGGTAACGGTAATGGTGCGACAAGAATCCTGAAAAGAAGTACGGATAACCACTCTGTTCCGTTGCCGATCCGGTAAACCAAGAAGTATATCGAGCCAGATAATAGTTTGGGTTACTATATAAGGTCGGTATCGACAGGCAAGCGTTCCGAAAAGGAACGGCCGAAGCGTCAGGAACAGTTTTTTTCCTTATTCTGTTCTTTCGGAATAGTAGATTTCTTTTACCGCAATTTGATAAACGCGCTATCGATTGACGCGGATCATCTGCGGTCAGCTTGGATCGGTCCACAAACCGTTATCCCGATTTCCGTCTGAAATCGGGGAGATGGACCGTTTTCCTGATCGCCTGCGAGGGGTTGAAGAGGGACGGTTCCATCCGCGGGAAGGACACCTAAAATAGGTGACCGTTCACGCAAAAGGATGGATCGATAGAAAGCGCCGGATACGGTTAGATCGCTGAAAAAGCACCGGCCGGAGCCAGAGGGGATTGGTTTCCTTTTTATGCCATAACACCACATAAAAACACTGTCGACAGTTCTCCTTGCCATCCATCATCCGGGCTTCTTTCCGAAAAGGAAAGAAGCCTTTTTTATATAGAAATGATCCATGGCCTCCGATCTGCCGAGCATCCGGTAAAAAAGCTGGGTAAAAAGCCAAATGGTTTCCCGGAGCGACAAAAAAACATTAACTTTGTTAGTCCAATAACAGATTTTAATCAACCTTAAAAAATATGGCGGAATTCAAGTATCAGGAACCGTTTCATATCGAAAAGGACACGACCGAGTATCGGTTGCTGACCCAAGAGTACGTATCCGTAGTGGAATGCGACGGAAGAAAAATTCTTAAAGTGGATCCCCGAGGCCTCGAACTGCTCTCCAAAGAGGCTTTTAACGATGTTTCGTTTTACCTGCGGGCCAGCCACCTGCAGCAGGTAGCCGAAATTCTGGACGATCCGGAAGCTTCGGACAACGATAAATTTGTAGCCTACACCCTGCTGCTCAATCAGGTGGTTTCAGCCGAAGGGGAGCTGCCGACTTGTCAGGACACCGGTACGGCGATCGCCATCGGCATGAAGGGAGAAAACGTCTACACCGGCGCCAACGACGCGGAAGCGATCTCCAAAGGGGTGTACGAAACTTACAAGGACCGCAACCTACGTTATTCGATGGTCGTTCCTCAGACCATGTTGGACGAAAAAAACAGCGGCACCAATCTACCGGCCCAAATTGATATTTACGCCACCCCGGGGGATGCCTATAAATTCCTGTTCATCACTAAAGGCGGGGGCTCGGCCAATAAAACCTTCCTTTATCAACAAACCAAAGCCCTGTTGACCGAGGAAAACCTGACCCGTTTCATTCGCGAAAAACTGAAAGATCTAGGCACTTCGGCCTGCCCTCCCTACCACCTGGCCATCGTCATCGGTGGAACCTCCGCGGAAGCCAACCTGACGGTAGTGAAAAAGGCCTCCGTCGGATATTATGATCACCTTCCCGTTACAGGCAACGATCAAGGACGCGCTTTCCGCGACCTGGAATGGGAGGAAAAAGTAAAAAAACTGGCCCAGGAGAGCGGCATCGGCGCCCAATTCGGCGGGAAATATTTAGTGCACGATGTGCGCGTAATCCGTCTTCCGCGCCACGCAGCGAGTTGTCCGGTAGGTATGGGTGTAAGCTGTAGCGCCGACCGGAATATCAAAGCGAAGATCACCGCCGACGGAATCTTCCTCGAACAACTGGAAAAAGACCCGGCCCGTTTCCTCCCGAAAACCGCGCCCAACATGAAACCCGCGGTTGAAATCGATCTCGATCTGGGAATGGATCACGTTCGAAAGGAACTGAGCAAATACCCGATCCGAACCCGTTTGAATATAAAAGGAACCATGATCGTAGCGCGAGACATGGCGCACGCACGGATTAAAGAAATGATGGACAACGGCGAGCCGATGCCCGATTATTTCAAAAATCATCCGGTGTACTACGCCGGGCCCGCAAAAACCCCGAAAGGCTATGCCTCCGGAAGTTTCGGTCCCACCACCGCCGGACGTATGGACCCTTACGTGGACTTCTTCCAATCCCACGACGGCTCCATAATCATGGTAGCCAAAGGAAACCGCACCCAACAGGTGACGGACGCTTGTAAAAAATACGGCGGATTTTATTTGGGGTCGATCGGCGGTCCCGCCGCTATCCTGGCTAAAGACAGCATCAAATCGGTAGAAGTCATCGATTTCCCTGAATTAGGCATGGAAGCGGTAAGGAAAATCTACGTCGAAGATTTTCCTGCATTTATCATTGTGGACGATAAAGGCAACGATTTCTTCGCCGAATTCAAGCATTAAATGGCCTGAAACCGGCACTTTCAAAAAAATGTCGTCCATCGCGCCTTTTAAGGATTCCCCTTCGGGGGATTTTCTTTATTACCCATTCGGGGTTTGATCCATCTGGCTCGGTGAAGCGTAAGCGAACTGAGTTCCATGCTCACTCGTGCGGCGGTTATTCTCGCGGGCCTCTTAGTTCTTTACGGGCAGGGGAAAATGGGCTGAATTTTCCCAACCTTAGACAGTTAAGGACTATTCATAATTTGTTCATTTCTATTAGAATTTGTAATCTTTAAAAGTTGGCGGGTTTGTGCTTAAATCAAAATAATCAAGCGATTTTATCGGCACTTTGAAATAAACGAGCATACGGTAATCCTCATAAAG
>JAJQAW010000034.1 GCA_021203585.1 Rikenellaceae bacterium | reverse complement strand
GGCTCGGACTGTAAAGATCGTATTCGTACTGCGTCTGCAGGTCGCCCTCCGAATTTATAATGGTCTCGGTCACCGAAGCGTACCTGACAGCCGAACCGTGAAATTCGGAATATTGGGCGGGAAAAGTATGCAAAAAGTTCTTTTTGATATACCGCCCGTCCGCTTCCCGTTCCAATAGCGGTTGACCGCCCGTGGCGCCGATGTTGATGTAACAATCGACCATGTTTTCAATGTACATATTCTCATAGCCGGTCGTGGGCGGATTCAGGTATGGGGGTAAACTTCCGGTTCCGTAGGTATAACTTTTCACCTCTTTGATATTCGGCAGCGAAAGATCGGGAATGTTGGTTACTTGTTTGATCCGAAGCCCTCCGTACCCTTTATTGGAGGTTCCTTTGTGTCCTTCGTATTCGAAAGTGGTTTTTCCTCCGGCCGGATAGACAATGCTGGTCAGCATACCCACTTTGGAGCTATACTCAT
This sequence comes from Rikenellaceae bacterium, assembly GCA_021203585.1. Lineage (GTDB taxonomy): Bacteria > Bacteroidota > Bacteroidia > Bacteroidales > Rikenellaceae > JAJQAW01. The sequence continues at coordinate 5,282 of JAJQAW010000034.1, read as the reverse complement.
CGGCATTTTTCGAGCCCCCTGCAATATCCCGCAATTGGGTGGTGGAATTGGAACCCACATAATAGGATAATTCCAGATTTTCTTTCTCTTTGAACCACCCGTCTCTGGAGGAATAATATCCCCACCAATCCGAGTTTTTGTCCAATTCCCCACAGGAGACCGTATGGGATGAGGCATTGTAGTACTCGAAAACGTATTTGCCGCTGTCGCTGCAGGTCATATTGTGCAGGAAAGCGAGTTTACCGTTTCCGGATTTGCCCACGGTAAAACGGATCGTTTTCACGACTTGATCCAGCGCATTGGTAACGGTCATTTCCTGGAGGTATTTATCTCCTTCGTAGGTGAATCGGATCCTCCCAACCAATCTTCCTCCGCTACGAAACTGAATGTGAGTCACCAGTTTGGGATCGTTTTGGCGCTGAGTAATGTCGTTGGTCGTTTGCCGGAAGTTGTTGGCACGGCTCAATTATTCTTCCAGCATGAGGAACAGGGGGGATTTTACCCAGACCCAGCCGCTGCCGTAATCCTCCTGATACTCCTCGAAGCGATGACCGGTGGTGAAGTAGTGGTTGTACACCAATGTTTCCCGATAGGGGCTGGCGTGGTAGTTTCCAGGCCATTTGTAATCAATCAGGATGGTATCCTGTTTATTCGCCGAAATAATGGAGGATAGATACCAGGTGGTTCTCCACCCCTCGCTATCCGAATCGGTGTATCGAATGGCATTGACCGAGCCTTCCGGTGTCCGGGTCTCTCCGAAGCGGTATAGCACCCCGTTTTCATCGGTAATGGAGGGTATCCCGGTCCGGGTGTCCGTACCTGAAAAGATTTTCAGGGGTTCGTACGGCATCGGAATTCCCGTTCCTCCGGGAGCGATGAATTTACCGCTTCTGCCGGTGGGCAGGCTGTAGGAGAAAACATCGTATTCGGCATCCCGGTATTTCCCGCCGGGGAGTACTTTGCCGTTATCGTCCGTGTACGTGGACTGGGTAAAAACCATGTTTGAAGTACCGTTCACCCCGCCGTCCAGGTATTGCTGGCTGGTGGTTCCAAACAGATCGTTGAACGTCGGCCGGTAACTGGTGCTGGAGATATCGGTATTGAACGGATAGCTGTAATCATCCGGATACCCTTTGATGGTCCGGCTGATGTGTCCCAAACCGCTGAGAGCCCAGCGAATTCCGAAAAGTCCTTCCCGCTCGTCGGCCCGCAATCCGGAAGGATGGAATTTAATTTCGAGCGGAATTGAGAGACTGGCCGTCTGCATCGTATACAGAGGTATGGTAATATCTACCAGACCCGTGGAGTAATCGACCGGATATTCCCCGTAGCGGTTCATTAGGGCTACCTGAGGTGAAATACCCTGTTTAAAATAATCCAGCGTCGGATTGGCCGGTTCCGGATGAATAATCTGTTGTGCAGTCGTTTCCGTGCAAAGCAGGGAGAACAGACCCCATAGGAGTCCTGTTCTTACTGCGCCTTTGGCAGTAAGAACACGCGTTTTTTTGATGTTCATTTACTTGGTTGTAAAGGTTATTGATCGGTGATCGTGCAAGGGGAGAGAAGAGGAGGACGGTTTATACCATAGGCCTGGGAATTTGAAGGATTAATAAATAGTCGTACCGAGTTTGAACATCGGCATATACATTGAAACAAGCACCACGGCAACCAGAATCCCGACAAACAGGATGAGCAGCGGTTCGAGCATATTGCCCAGCTGTTTGAGTTTATATTCGAGTTGCACGGCCAAATCTTCTCCCTGCTTCCGGAGCATCCGAGAAAGGGTATTGGTCTCTTCCCCCACCTTCACCAGAGCGATGAGTTTCCGGTCGTAAATTCGGTCGAAACGGGCCATGCCGCAGGCAAACGATTCCCCGTGGTGTAATCCCCCAGCTATCGCTTCGAAAGATTTGCGGTAAGGATAAAAGGTCAGGATACCTCTCATCATCTCCACCCCCTGCAACAGGGGCACGCCCGAGGAGTACAGCAAGTACATCAGTTTGCAAAAGTGGCTCTGGTAATGCTGTTTGACCAGTTCACCGACCACCGGAATGTGGATCAGGAACCCCGAACGAAGCCGTTGAAGGGCTTCCGACTTCCGGTTTACGGCGGCCATTCCCCAGGCAATCGCCGACAAGGCGGCAAGGGCCGGAATCACAGATTTGAATTAGCGGGGAAAAGCGATAACGGCTTTCGTGATGGTCGGAAGCTCTCCGCCCATTCGGGCGTACACTTGTTCGAACATCGGAACGATCACCAGCAGCATAAAGACCAGGACGATCACCGCCACAATCAAAATGATCAACGGATAGCTCAGGGCCGCGGTCACCATGCGGCGCTGGGCGGCTTTCTTCCGATAATACTCGGCCAGGAACTCCAGGGATTCGTACAATTTTCCCGTTTCTTCGCCGATACGGACCACACCACAGTCCAGTGCGGTGAAGGTTTTATGGTTAGACAAGCTTTCCCAAAGGGGGCTGCCGCGAATGATCTCTCGGTGAATTTCCTCGAGCAAGGGCTTTACCGTGCGGTCTTTCCCCCCCCCTGAATCAATAGGTCGAAAGCCCGGTTGAAATCGATTCCCGAAGAAAGGAGCGAATGGAAACCGGAAAAAGCAATTCTTTTTTCTGATCGTTCAATCTTCTCGTCCGCGGCGGGGAGAGTTTTCCGGCCGGAAACGAACCGGACGGACGGCTTCCCAGCGGCCTGGTCAAGGGTGGGTCAGTAATCTTCATCCTCTGCGTAGTTTCGTTCTAATTGCATGGCCTGCCTGAGGGCTTCTTCTTCGAGCCGTGGACCCATCCCCAGTTTCAGCACCACTGAATCGACCGTAAGAAGCAGCGAATCGATTCGTTGTGGAAAATCCGGATGGGATACGATCCGGCATTGAGTGATGCCGCGTAGTAATGTATCCGGTGCGATTCCTTCGGCGGTTCGAAAAACGGTGAGTACGGAATCCTTCACCCGAAGGTACTCCCGCATTTCGCCTTGACGGTAAAGTTCCAGCCTGTCAGGCTCTTCGCGAAGGCTGTCGCTGTTTTTGAACAGAGACTCCAGTCGGAAAAGGCAGTCCGCTTGCGCGAGCGATCGCTCCAATTTCTCTTGGGTGCGGCGCTGTAAGCGTTGAAACAGTGTAAAACCCTCCCACACGGACAGAAGAACAATTCCAATCAGGACCATCACGATCAGCAGTTCGCTCAACGTCGAAGCCGAAAAGCTACGGGGCGGATTCATAGGCTGCATGAGTTTTTAATACTCGGAAGTACATCTTCCGGTTTTCCTTTTCCACACGAGTGACGAACTCGATCTGCTGCACGGATTGCAGATTCCGGTAGAGCTCGATCCTCACCGTGATCTCTCCCCAGCAATAGCTGCGGCGGTACTCCCCGGCGGGAAAATTTCCGTTTCGGAATTCCTGGAGGCAACTCTGCCGGTCGGTCTCCGTCCGTAGCCGTTGGTCCTCCGGCTGAGTAAAACCGATCCGCACCAGTAGCTCCATCGATAGCAGGAAAACCAGCAGAAAAAGAATCGAGGCTACGATCACTTCCATCAACGTGGACGCACGGAACGCTCCGAGAGTGCTTTTCAATCGACCCATTTGATGCCCTTTCTGCGGTATTCGCTTTTCATCCACAACGGAAACGCCATCGCCTGGGAGCGGTAAACCGAGAGTCCGTAAAGCAGGTTTACATAATACCCCTGGGAAGTATAATAATTCAATTCGGTCGCATACAGACTTCCCGTTACGATTCCCTGTACCTGGGCGATGCCATCGATCCAGATCAATCCGCGTGTCCGGCTACCGGGATGTTGAAGGAAGTGCGGTGTCCGCTGTTCAGGAGAAATCCGATCTTCCGTCCGCAGGATAACGTAGCCGTTGACCCGACTGCCCGGTCCGATTTCGATGCAGCTGTGGTCTGCCGCCCGCGGCACAGCAATACCGGAGGGATAGCTCAGAGTGACTTGTTCCGCAATCCGTACGCTGTCCGTGGCCAGGATCTGCAGACTGCCGGTAAAACCCGGACCGATGATGACCTTCGGAGCCACCAAAATAATGTCTTCCAAGCGGCTGGTGCTGTCGATTTCCACGGTTTGATCGGCATATACCACCACATTACCCCGCAGGGAATGCCCCGATAAGTTCCCGCAGCAGAGGTATACGGTCGGTTCGAAAAAAGATTGGCGCACCTGTGCGTTTTCCGGTCGGGATAAATCCCGAAATCCGTCCTGCAAGGCCCGCAGGGAATCGAGTGTCCGGCTCTCGGGCATGGGCAGCCGCGAGGCGGAAATGCGGATATTTTTTTCGGCCACAGGCTTTCCGTGGAAAAAATTGGACTGCACTTGTCCGTACAGGATGCCGCTCGGGGGAAGGTATACCGGTCCCTCGATGCGGCTTTTCCCGGCCAGGGTAACCGCCCGCAGGTTATCGGGCAGGTAAAGCGCGGCATTTTCCGCACTTTCGCAGGCGTATCCCGTGAGTTGCGCCCTCCGGTAGGATTCGGTTTTTACCCGGATCAATTCGTACAATCCCCACCGCTCCTCCCACAGAGTGATTTCCGACTCCGGTTCCTGATCGAACAGGCGGAAATTGCGGCTTTCATCCAACCGAGCGGTCAGGGTACTATCCTGTTCATACAGCAGCAATGCGCTCTCTAGCCAGGCCTCCTTCTGCCTGCGGACCAAGAGTTCGTAGGCCAGCCGGTTTCCGGTGTCCATCAGCATCAGCAGGGCCTGAACCGCCAACAGCATCAATGTACCGATCACCAATACGGTCGGTAAGATATGGCCGGACAACACCTGTTTGCTTTTCATATCAGTTCAGGTTTATTGGATAGGCAGCATCCATGTGCAGCCGCCCTTTTTTAGCCCGATCGAATCGGCGGTAATGGTGTGAAGCGTATAAGTTTCGATCGTCTCGCCGGCCCGCATTATTTCGGATTTCCCAGCATTTTCTACGATGGCGAAAAGCGTTCCCGCTTGCCGAATTACTCCTTTAAAACGCACCTCCGGTGGCGGAGCGGCCGGTTGTAGGAGTGCTGCGGGAGCGGTAGCTGGGGTTACGACAGGGGCCAGGGGCGGCTTCCGGGAGCTTTTTTCTTCCAGAAACGGGTCGCGGTAATCCAGTTGCAGTACGTAACCGGCCGTATCCGCGGCCGGAGCTTCGGACGTGAAAAACGGCGATTCCGGCAAGGATTCCGGTCCGGCCAGGGGAACGACCCGCCGAACGCGCACACTCCGGATCAAAACAAGCATTCCGATCAGGAGTGAGGTCAGTTTTTTAT
>JAJQAW010000269.1 GCA_021203585.1 Rikenellaceae bacterium | reverse complement strand
ACCATCAATATGCTCGATTTCAGCCAGGCTCAGTACATCATGGACCAGGGATATGCCGACGCTATGGCGCAAATGGCAGAGATCCGGAGCAAGGTGGTTCGGCGGCAAGACCCGGAAGAGCTTCATTACAAGCGGTTGGTATTCCGTTCCCGACTTCTGGAATTGGTTTTCGACGACTACCGGGTCAACGGATTGACCGACGATCAGGCTCATTACATTCGCCGGATGCTCGGCCTGGACGAAACCATGAGCCGTTCGTTCAGCTTCCGCGAATTCAAATCGGCTTACTTTAAAATCCTCTCCGAAGGGGAAGTAATCGGCGATTACCCGGAAGTCCACTACAACGATTCGACCGGCTTTTTTGCCGTGGATCTTTCACTGCGTACCCGGCCGAGTTTCCGGCTGAAGTTCGGTGGAAATATTTCCACCTCGGCGCTGAATCAGGCCTATGTCGGACTGGAATACAAAACCATCGCCCGAAGCGCTCACGGTCTTCGGCTGGATATGAATTTCAGCGGCCTCTACACGGCGGTACGGACCGGATGGCGAAGCGATTTTTATTTTAAATCACCGGTTTATTTCGACCTTTTTCTGAACTTCAACAGTTATAACTATCGGAGAGGCCCCAATTGGGGAACTTTCGACCGGTACGGCTACAACGGCTACAACGATATGTTCGCCTCCGCATCTTTCGGTTTTCCGCTAGGCCGGAGCTCCGCCCTGGTTTTTCGGTTCAACCTGGGACGGGACGAATACAAATACTATGAGCGGGAAAACCCGCGGCGGGAATTCGGTACCCTCGACCGCACGCTTTTCGGTTATTACGGGGCACAGGTGGAAGCCTCCCGCAGTACACTGAATTACCGGATGTTTCCGACCCGCGGGACCCGGCAAAGCGTATCGGCCGTCTTTATCGACGGGAACGAGCGCTTCCGGCCCGGAGAATACTACATTCCGTTGGATGAAACCGGTCAGCCGGTAGTCGATTCGGACGGATTTATACAGTACGGAATGAATCCTTTTCCGGGAAGAACGAACCGGCGGTGGTTTGGAGCCCGTTTCTCCCGAGAGGAGTATATTGCGCTGAACAAATGGTTTATTCTGGGCTACGACCTCGAAGCGGCCTGGACCAACCGCCCCGATTTTCATACCGCCCGGGCCACCAATTTCGTCTCCCCCGGATACACTCCTACCCCCTACAGCCAATATCTGTATATGGACAAATTCAGGGGAGAGTATTACCTGGGCATCGGATTGCTGCCGATCGTCGAAATCAACGACAATTTCTACCTCTCCAATAGCCTGCACTTGTATTTCTCGGATCAATTTCTGGAGAGCGGAATCCGAATGAAAGATAAGATGCGGCACATTTTTAATTCCTCGCTGGTATACCAGACTCCCATTGGTCCGGCCAGTCTGACCCTGACTAATTTCGACGAAGCTTCACGGAAATGGTTTATTGTTTTCAACCTCGGCTTCACGCTGTTCAATAAACGGGGGTTATTTTATTAGCCGGACACATGAAGGGTTGGATCACACGATGCATCGATTGGTTTTATCTGCCGATTTTTCGGAGATGGATTCCCAAGGAGCTGTTCCGCTACGGTTTTTGCGGAGCGGCGAATCTGTGTTTCGACATCCTCTTGTATGCCGGATGCTACCACTTCCTGTTTCACCGAACGAACTGGCAATTGGGCTGTGTGGTCATCTCTCCACACATCGCGGCCCTGTTGATCAGCTCCCCGATCGCTACTCTGACCGGATTCTGGCTTCAAAAAAATATTACCTTCAAGGCCTCCCCGCTCCGCAGCAGCACGCAGCTTTTCCGGTATGTGATGGTCTATCTGGCCAATTTAACAATTAATTACCTGGGCATCAAATTACTGGTGGACGTGCTGCAGGTTTATCCTACCGTTTCCAAAGCACTCGTAACCGTGATCACCGTTGGTTTCAGTTTCCTGATGCAAAAATATTTTACCTTCTGGCGGCCCCGGCAATCGTAAAGAGGCCGTACCTTCCCGAAAACTTTTGCGGCCCGGTAGCCCGGAACGGCAGGAATCCATCGTATATCGAATCCGCTCCGATCAGTCGAAAACCATCCCTTGGGTATCGATGCAAAAGCAGTGTCCCTTTTTTTCCACCGTAGCCAATCCTTCCGCAGAAAACGAAGAGGCCTGATCGTAGATCAACGGGATCACGATTTCTCCGCAGCGATCGATGTAGCCGTATCGATCTTCCCGGCGAACCACAGCCAGGTCCTCGGCAAAATCGCAGATATAATCGAACGTATGGGTATGAATCGGCTCTCCTTCGCGGTTTTTGAGGCTCCAGGCCCCTTCCCGACACGCGAGAACGACCCCATTGTCCGAAAGCCACCGGATATCTTCGTATTCCGGCGGGCAGATTTCACGGCCCCGTTTATCGATTAGTCCGAAGTTTCCGTTTTTCCGCACTACGGCCAAACCTTCGTCGAAAGGGTCCGCCCATTCATACCGGAAGGGCATAACGGTATTTCCCTGCGGGTCGACATACCCGTAGAGGCCCGCTCGTTCCGTGACAGCCAGCCCTTCGGTAAAAGTCATCCGAGCGGACCTTTCGGGCTGGTCTGTCCGGGCGGCGTCAGCCGGCACAAAGAGATCCGGGGGAGACTCGACCAGCAGGACATCCTGCCAGAAACTCTCCTGCCGATCAGGGAAAATCAGCACCTCCGCGAGCAATACCCGGGGAGGCCGACCCGCATAGCGGTCACGGATGGAGCGGTGCAGCTCCAGTGCCTGGGCGCCCTGAAGCGGACAGCAAATTACATGGCTTTGTCCCTGTACGGAAACGGCAATATCGAGGCTCCCGGAGCGGACCGCGTAGCGGGGTAGCCCCTGACTGTCGCGCAGGAGCTCCAGCCCGGAAAGGGTTTTAAAGCGGCCGGAGGAGTTGCCCACGGCTTCCAGATACTGGGTAATACTGACTGTTTTCATGGCGTTTAAGTTAAAAAAGAAACACTGAGCGATCCGATATTCAACAGGCTGATCAAATCGGTCATCGAAGCGTTGTAGCTCATCCCGCGGCAGGATTCCGGTACGGGATTTCCGGTCAGTTCTCCGATCCGGGCGCGGTAAATGGCCGGCATCGGGCTGGACATGGCAAACAACAACCGGGCATAGGGCGTATCGGGAAGTTCGGACTCGTTTGCGGGAAACAACACGGCCGGTTTACCGCTCTCCGCTCCGATGAAAATATTCATCAACAGGACGTTTCCGTCTGCCGTGCGCAATTCCCGGATTTTTTCCGCCATGGCCAGCAATTCCCGGGGTTCGGCATCCGTAGCTTCGCCGTCCGATATATTGATAACAATGGGCGGAAAACACCGCTCCGCACCGTGTTGCCGGGTCCAGTCGAAAAGCAGCCGGTAAACCTGCTCCAAGGCGCCGAACATCGGAGTTTTTCCCAAGACATGCGGTTTTACCCAGCACTTGCTTTCGGTAGCCGCCACTGCCCGGTTACCGTCCGGAAGTTGTCTTTCCTTAAAAATTCGGATCGTTTCAACCGGCGCGTAGGCCAGTTCGTCCGGTTTGCGGAATACCGGATGGCTGTGGCCTTCCGGCAACAGCGACCACGCCCGGTCGCCGCCGTAACCGATCACGGCGATGTCCAGGTAATCCCGGTAACCCTCTTCCCGACGGCAATGATGGATTAGTTCGGCAATGGTCCCGTTGATCAATTCCGATACGGCTACGGATTTACTGACCGCTTCTCCGTTCCAAGTTACCCGTTCTTCCATCGAACCCGACAGATTGATCAAAAACACGAATGCCGATGGACATTTCCGCGTGATCCGCGCGCAATAGTGTGGCTGTTCGCTCATCATGAAATGTTTTTTTAAAATGTTATACTGTTACCGGATGCATCGTGAGCCCTTTCCGATCACAGACAATCCGGAATACCTTGCCGTCGGCTTCGGCCGTGGCCTCTCCCCGCCGAAAACCGCAGGCGAAAGAAAAGCAGGGTTCCGTGAGCCAGCGGCCCGCCGGATCGATGTAGCCGAATTTCCCCTTCACCCCGGCCACCGCTATTCCTTCCCGAAAATCGAAAGCCTGATCGAAAGCAGGAGGAATGCAGCAATCTCCGGTAGGATCGATATAACCCCATTGATCGCGGAATTGTACGGCTGCCCGATTTTGCCGGAACGGACGAACGGAGCGGAACTGCAGCGGAATGACCAACGCTCCGCTCGAATCGATAAATTCCCAGCGTTTTCCTTTTCGAACGGCCGCCCGGCGTTGGGAAAAATCCTCGGTTTGTTCAAAGGCCGTAGCATCGATCCGCTTTTTCCCGTCGGTACCTATATAATAGTTCTTCTTGCCGATGCGCACCCGCGCCAATCCATCGTGGAATCCTCCCGCATCGTCGAAAACCGCTTCCGTTAATTTTTCTCTTTTACCGCTCCGGAAGCCGTAGAATCCATTCTCCCGGTATATCTCCGAGACCTCTCCGGCTACCGGATACCGCACGGGCTGTTCCTCCGGCCGAATCTGTTTCAGAATCCGAGGCAGTTCCGGCAGGTGCGGAGCCGGTTGTTGCAGTTGAATGGCCAACCGGTATAAATCGGTTCGGTTGGACTCCAGCCAATGGGTTTTTACGGCATGCAATTCAGCCGATTTTCCGGCCAGAACTTCGTGGGGATCGAACAGCAGCAGCTCCTCCTCCTGCCGCTTCGGATACCACTGCGGAAAGTCACTGAGCGCATACAATGCCGTAGCGATGAGGGCCAACGAATAGTCGTCCAGGTGGGAGTTGAAAAACCGGGCCGTGCGGTACGGATGTTGGAATCCGGGCGTTCCCAGTTCCGGAGATTCCAGACCGGAAAACGAAGGAAGGTACATATTGTCATAATCGATCAACCGGAGTCGATGGGTCTTGGAGACGATGATATTTTCCGGCTTCAAATTCCCGTGAGCCCAAGGTTGTTCGAGCAACCGGAGAGCCAAATCCACAAAGGTCGCGGCCATCTTCCGGATCGCCGGCCGATCCCGGGCTCCGCAACGGTCGGCCAACCAACGCCGCAAAGTGATTCCCTCCACCCAAGGAGTGAGTGCAACGGGCTGAAAAGCTCCCTGTCCCGAATGATCGTAGATGTAGATTTCCCGATCCAAATACCGGTAGGGAGAGAGCTCGGGAAAAGACATCCGGTTCAGGTAATCCGCCACCGCTTCGGCATGACGCTTTCGGGCGGCACCGGAGTGGGTATAACATTTCATTGCATACTTGCCGCCCCACACACCGACCTTGAAAATCACGGACCGGCTTCCCGACTGAAAATCAGGCATTCCCCGATTATCCAGGAGAATGTCGATCGATTTCAACGTTCGAAACCTTCCCGCCAGATTGCCAATAGCCTCCAAATAATAACTTATATCGGCATACATTATAGCATATTTACTCTATTAAGTGGTAAATATAGAATTGTTTTTCCAGAAAACAATATTGTGTTCAAAGAAATTCGAACCGGTACTCAAAAAAAGAGAGGCAAACGGTTCGCGCACCAAAAAACCGGACAGATCCCTGTCCGGTTTTACCATCCATATTCCGGGAGCGAGGGCTCCGCACCCCCTTGCTGCGGTCCCTCTGCTCCGGATTTTGGCTCCGTCTATTTGCTGTTCATAATTTTATTTTGCCGGTTGATGCTTTCGATGTGGATGGCATCCAGTACCGAGGATAAAAATTCCTTGCTCAATTTCAATTGATCCGACTGGGCCAAAACCCGCTCCACGATATC
>JAJQAW010000304.1 GCA_021203585.1 Rikenellaceae bacterium | reverse complement strand
TTCTTTTACTCTTTCATTGATACGAACTGATAATGTATTATGGAAACCATATAAAGAACTTACATCGTGGATATAATGACTCTTTAAATGCCGAGGGGTATTGGAAGCGGACTTTTGATGGGATCTTGTGCTAAAACTACGCCGAAAAATTTTTGCAGCTCTTTTGAGAGAATCAATTTTAAAAGGGCTGGGGGAGTCATCAAAAAGATAATAGGCCGGGAAATAAGAGGCTTCTAAAAACCCTTTATCGGAAGAAACCGACTGATTGTCAGACATGAAAAAAACTTCCTCATTTCCTCCGATACACACGGGCCAGGAATGACCCGAAGTAGAATAATTGGCCCAATATTCTACATAATCATAAGCAGCTGGAATTCCCAAAGCACGTGCTGCATACACGATTAAAAGCGTGCGCGTGGCACAGGTACCTCTCATGGTTCGATCGATCATTATGGGATCCATTATACAGCGAAAATTCATCCCATCAATAAAACGGAATTTCGAATTTATATGGTTGTATAATCGATCGAATGCCACTTTAGGACTTTCAATTCCTTCAATTACCCATCCGTATTTTTCACGAAGTTCATTTCTCCAAGCTGTAACAGGTTCGTTTGCGACCGCATAGGGTAAAATATATTCCTTAAAAATCTCAAAAGAAATACTATCTTTCCACAGAGAATTTTCCCATGCCTGTAAAGCGTCATCTGTGTTTCGGATTAAATACTCTGCTTTCAATTTTCGAATATCGGCCTGATATTTAATTGTATGATTTTTTTCAATATTTTCCCATATGCCCGTTAAAGAGGTCTTACCGTTCCAGTTATAGACAGAGTCTCGAAATATCTCGATCATTTCCCCTGTGAAAGATTCACGGAAAATCAGGCTTTCGATTATAAAAACCGCCGCTTGATGCCCTATGGATCCGTAAGAATAGTGATTTAAAAACTTATTCAATTCATTTCTATTTTCCCGAGCGGCTTTTAAAGCTACTTCCAACTTCGATTTGGAAGTTCCACAACTCCAAAAAATCAAACTTAGGCTAAGAATAAAAGTTCTTATCATTTCATATCGGGTTTAAAAGTTGTTGCTATTATTGTGTAATATATAATTATAAAATAACTTTGCAAAATTTTTATAAAAATCCGTCCGCTATTACCAAGCCCAAGTTAATGTGGCCTAATATCGTTAACGAGTACCTTTGATGCTTGGTAATTTTCCGGGGCAAGCTTACTTGGGGTAAATGGGAATGGGTAGAGAAAAAGGGTTAATTTTATCCCGGTTAATCGCAAAAAAATGGAAAAAGGGAGCCTCCATTGGGAGATTTTCCGGTTTGAAGATATCGATTCCGGATTACTTTACGAAATACTCGCTTTACGCAGCCGGGTATTTGTCGTGGAACAGCATTGTCCTTATCTGGATCCGAACCATAAGGATCAGAAAGCCTGGCACCTCTGCGGCTTTTACGATGGACGGCCGGTCGCCTATTGCCGAATATTCCGGGCGGGAAATTATTTTCAGCAGGCCAGCCTCGGACGAGTTGTCGTCGATCCGGCTTTCCGGAAATTCGGGTTCGGTAAAAGGCTGATGCGACACGCATTGGAGTTTCTGGACCATACCCTCCGAGAAAAAGAGGTGGTCATTTCAGCGCAACTCTACCTGAAATCTTTTTACCAACAGTCGGGTTTCCGTCCGGTAAGCGATCCCTATCCGGAGGACGATATACCGCACATCCGGATAAAGCGGGAAATATAACCGGCGCTGTTCGGAAAGGACAATCCTCCCCCCTGTCCAAGCCGAAACGGTCTTTCGCTCATGGCATAATCCTTGTTGTTTCAGTAAATTAAAGATTTGCTATGAAAAAAATATTACTGTTCGCTATGGCCGGCATGTTGTTCACGGCCTGCGGCACATCGACTCGCGTCGTATCCTCCTGGCATGCGCCGGAACCTTATACGGCCACTATCGACAAAATTCTGGTCATGGCCATGATGACCGACCGGGAAGCCAAAGATTATATTGAAAACCGGATGGTCGCCGACTTTTCGGCCCAAGGAATTCGGGCGGTAACCGGAACGGCTGAGTTCGGCCCGCAAGGTTTCGGCGAAATGACCCAGGAACAGGTCGCCCAAAAATTACAAGCGGACGGGTTTTCTGCCATTATGATCGTCTGCCTGACCGCCAAAGACAAAGAATTGAATTACGTGCCGGGAACCCTTTACATCTGTCCGCGCGGAAGTTTTTACGGCTTTTACGGACGCTACCGGTACATGTGGGATGCGATGTACACGCCGGGTTATTACACCACCTCGACCACCTATGTGTTGGATGCCCATCTGTACAGTCTTCCAGACGATAAACTGATCTATTCCGCACAAACCCACAGTTACGATCCTTCGGGGAATAAAGCCCTGGCCAGTAGTTTTTCCGAGAAAATTATCGAGAATCTGAAAAATAAACACGTGATCTGATCCGACCGGCTCGAAAAATGGCCGCATGATAAAACAATCCCGTGGATTTCTTCCACGGGATTGTTTTTGCGATTGTTCGTGTTCTCTACCGGACTCCTCCGCCCAGGGCATGGTAGAGCAAAATAACCCCCTGGATTAACTCGAATCGATCCTGTGCTTGCGACAGCTGGGCCTGCAGGAGGGATTGCTCGGCGGTAAGCACATCTAGATAGGTGATCGAGCTGTGGCTCATCAATAGCCGAGTTTTATCCAAAGCGCTTTGCAGTGCGGTAATTTGCCGCTCCCTCAACCCGATTTTAACCTGTGAGCTTTGGTATTGGGTCAACGCATTGTTGACTTCAGCTCCGGCCTCCAAGAGGGCTTGTTGAAATGCCAGTTGCGCCGCTTGCTGCTCGGCCTGGGCTATTGTTAGTTCGGCCCGTAGCGCCCCCGCGTTGAAAATCGGCTGAAACAGGGAACCGGTCGCACTCAAAAGTAATTTGCCGGGATCGATAATGGCCGCACCTACGGAATTGGTCCATCCTCCGAGTCCGCTCAGGATAAGCGAGGGATACAGATGGGCGCGTGCAATGCGAGCGGCGTAATAAGCCTGAATCAGGTTTTGCTCGGCCGCGCGGACATCCGGACGGTGAGCCAATAGCTGAACCGGAACGCCGATCTGTAAATTCTCCGGAAATTCCTGACCTTCCAAGCTTCCGCGGTCGATCGGCCCTGAAACACGTCCCAACAGGCTCGATAACGAATTTTCCAGCTCGGAAAGGCTTCTTTTTATTTCTTCTTCGGCCGAGGCAACCTCATAATAGGCCGCTTCGAACTGGGCTACTCCCACTTCATCGGTCATACCGGCCGATTTCATGGCCCGCATCACTCGAACGCTTTCTTTGAATTTTTCTGCCGTTTGGCGGGAAATACGCCATTGCTCGTCCAGCATCAACAAGGTGTAGTACTGGGTGGCTATGGCTGAAATCAATCCGGTTTGTACGGCTTGCCGGTAATCCTCGCTCTGCTGAAACCGGGATTGGGCTTGCCGCTTGTTGTCGGTAATTTTTCCAAAGATATCGGCTTCCCAGGAAGCCGTCAGCGGAACGGTATAGGTCTTCGAGGCTTGGGAACGGTCGAAACTGGCCACACCGCCTTCCGGTGTAAAATTAATCGACGGCAGGTAGGACAATTTAGCGCTCCGCAGCACAGCCCCGGTCTCCAGGGTACGCAGGCGGGCTACCTGTAAATCCGTATTATTCTCCAGCCCTTCCTCGATCAGACGGCTTAAAAAGGGGTCCGTAAAAAGTTCACTCCAGCGTACGGTGGCCAAGGTAGACGTATCCTCAATGGCTACCTCAGCTCCGAATAAACCCTCGGTTCGGATCTCTTCCGACCGGGTGTACCGTTTATGTAAGCCGCATCCGGTGGTGCAGCAGATCAGAAAAGCTATTATCGGAATACGCATCATTTTTCTTCCTTTTGTTTTTTCAATTTTTCAACCTCCTGGATTTCTGCATTTACCGCCCAATCGGGTTGTTCGAATTCCAAGGGGCGTAATCTCTCCTGCATCCACTGGAAAATAACGAATAAAGCGGGAACCAGAAACAGCAGTACCAGGGTGCCGATCAACATACCGCCGACTGCACCCGTACCCAGCGAGGAGTTGCCGTTGGCCCCTACTCCGGAGGCGAACATCAGCGGCAGCATCCCGAAAATCATGGTCAGAGCGGTCATCAAAATCGGACGCAGACGCACTTTGGCGGCTCCGATGGCGGCTTGAGTAAGGGTCATTCCCGCTTTGCGCCGGGTAATCGCATAATCGGTGATCAGGATCGCGGTCTTGGCCAACAATCCGATCAGCATGATAACCCCGGTTTGCAGATAGATATTATTTTCCAGATGGAATAGTTGGGCAAATAGGAAGCTGCCTGTCAATTCGCACGGCACGGAAATGATAATGGCGATCGGCATGACGAAGCTTTCATAAAAAGCACAGAGGATCAGATAGATCAGCACGATGCAAATGCCGAAAACGATCAACGAGCGGTTGGCCGTATCGTTTTCTTCCCGCGTGATTCCGGAAAATTCATAGCTGTAACCGCGCGGCAGGGTTTCGGCCGCCACTTCGGCGATGGCCCGAATGGCATCCCCGGAAGAATAACCGGAGGCAGCTACTCCATTGACCGCAATCGAGTTATACATATTGAACCGCGAGAGTGTTTGCGGACCGTAAATTTTGGTTAGACTCACATACTGGCTCAGCGGAGCCATTTGCCCCCCCTCCATCCGTACAAAGGTCCTCTCCAAGGATGCGGGATCGATCCGGTATTGCGGATCGGCTTGCAGCATGACCCGGTAAACATGCGAGAATCGATTGATGTTGGAAACATAGGTTCCACCGTAATATCCGGCAATGGTGGACAAGACCGTAGCCGGAGAGACACCGGCGCGTTTGCATTTAGCCGCATCCATGTCCACCATATATTGAGGAAAAGAAGGGTTGAATGTCGAATACGCCATTCCGATTTCCAGCCGCCGGTTCAACCGGTCGATGAATTGCCGGGTGAGTTCGAAGAAAGCATGGATATCCCCATCGTTGCGATCTTGCAGGTGCATTTCAAAACCGTTCGTACTGCCGTAACCGGTAATCATCGGGGGCGCCAGGGCAAACACTTGGGCGTCTTTGACCTCGGCCGTCCGGCGGTGGATTTCATTCAATAATGCCTGGACGGCATCTTCGGGATTCTTCCGTTGGCTCCAGTTTTTCAGCTTCAGGATCATCATCCCGTTGGAGACACCTTCACCGGCCAGAAGCCCGTATCCGGATACGCTAGATAAGAGATGGATTTGTTCCATGTCGGCAATCCGCTCATAGACCTCCTGCATCACCCGGTCCGTATTGTGCAGCGAACTTCCCGGAGGCATCGTCACATTGACCATAATAGTACCCATATCTTCGTCCGGAATTAATCCGGTTTTGGTATGCATGACCAGCAATACCAGCGCGCTCAAAAGCAGGATTGCGGTGGTCCAGGTCAACCATCTCCGGCGTATAAAGAAAAGCACACCGTATTTATACCGGTTGACCAGCGCGTGAAAAGAGGTATTGAACGTGCGTCGGAAACGATCGGAAAAAGAATTTTTTTCGTTCCCATCCGCATCGATGTAAGGTTTCATCAACACCGCGCACAAGGCCGGAGAAAGGGTTAAGGCGTTGAGGGCGGATATTCCGACGGCTACGGCCATGGTGATCCCGAATTGCGTATAAAAAATACCGGAAGTTCCGCCCATCATGGAAACCGGAATAAACACGGCCATGAAAACCAAGGTGGAAGTAATGATGGCCGAGGAGATTCCTTC
>JAJQAW010000252.1 GCA_021203585.1 Rikenellaceae bacterium | reverse complement strand
CTTATAAAGAGGTTCGCCCGGAATCGTCCCGTATACCCGTCTTAGAGGGTAACGCCGGTTTTGAAAATGGCGATTTCCCGGTAATTGTTTTTATCGTTGTTCACCCACTCACCGCTGGCTACGCGGAGAATGTAATCGAGGAACTGCTCGGCCGTCTCTTCGATCGTTTGATTCTGTACGATCACACCGGCGTTGAAGTCGATCCAGCGCGGCTTGTTCTCTGCCAGCGGGGTGTTGGTTGAAATTTTCATGGTCGGGACATAGGTTCCGAACGGCGTACCGCGGCCCGTGGTAAACAGCACGATCTGGCATCCGGCAGAAGCGAGCGCGGTGGCCGCTACCAGGTCGTTGCCCGGTGAAGAAAGCAGATTTAAGCCTTTGGTTTTTAGCCGATCTCCGTACATCAATACGTCCTGTACCACCGCTTTACCGCATTTCTGGGTACATCCGAGCGATTTTTCTTCCAACGTAGAAATACCGCCGGCTTTGTTGCCCGGTGACGGGTTTTCGTAGATCGGCTGTTTGTTGGCAATGAAGTATTCCTTGAAATCGTTGATCAGGTGTACGGTTTTATCGAATGTCTGCGTGTCCTTGCAGCGGTTCATCAGGATCGTTTCGGCGCCGAACATTTCCGGAACCTCGGTCAGGATCGATGTTCCGCCGTTAGCGATCAGGATGTCCGAGAATACGCCGAGCAGCGGGTTGGCCGTGATGCCGGAGAATCCGTCGGAGCCGCCGCACTTCAGCCCTACCCGTAGTTCCGAAATAGGTACTTCTTCGCGTTGGTCCTTCGAAGCCACCGCGTAAATCTCGCGCAGGAGCTTCATGCCTTCGTCGAATTCGTCGCCTACGACCTTTTGCGTGACCATGTATTTGACACGGCCATCGATATCACCGATCAATTCGAGCAGGGCATCCATCTGGTTGTTTTCACATCCCAGTCCCACCAGCAATACACCGCCTGCGTTGGGGTGTTTGACCATATCGCGGATTACTTTGCGCGTGTTTTCGTGGTCCTCGCCCAATTGCGAACAACCGTAGTTGTGCGGGAACGAAACGATCGCGTCCAATCCTTCACAGTTGGTTTCCTTGCGCAGGGCTTCCGCCAATTCGTTGGCCGTACCGTTGACACAGCCTACCGTCGGAATGATCCAGATTTCGTTCCGGATACCGGTCTCTCCGCTGGCGCGTTTGTAGCCTTTGAAGGTGATGTTGCGTTTGGGGAGATCGAGTTCTTCCAACTGCGGTTCATAGCTGTATTCGAGCAGGCCGTCGAGGTTGGTTTTGATGTTTTTTTCGTTAACCAGCGCCCCTTTGTCAATTGCCTGACGGGCATGGCCGATGGCGTAGCCGTATTTGATTACGTGGTCGTTTTCGGCAAACGGAGCCAGGGCGAATTTGTGGCCTGCCGGGATTTCCTCGGTCAGGGTGACTTCGTTGCCCTCTATATTCACTTTTTCACCGGCCGGAAGTGCTACGATGGCCACCGCCACGTTGTCGGCCGGGTTAATTTTCAGAAATTTAGTTTCCATTTTCGGTTCTACAAATTAGGTCATGCGATTCTCCGAATCGCCCAAAAGTTTTTGGGGCGCCTTTTTGAAAAAAGGCGCGATTTGCGGCGCTTTCTAAAAGCGCCAGTTTAGCATGGTAAAAGAATTTGGTAGAATTCGGTTCGCGCGCGCGGAGCGTCGGGCGCAAGAGCAAGCAGCGGTACGGCGTCGATGGGCTTGACAGCCCATCATCCGAGAACGGGCGTCTCTTTGTCGATTTGCTAAAGCAAATCGTTAGAGAGACTGCCCTTAGATTTTCTCTCTGAATCCCAAGTCACTACCGCTTTGAACTGCGACTTTTAAGAAGTCGCCCAAATCGTCGCTTTTTGAAAAAAGCGACACCAAAAACTTTTAACTGACAGCCTCGGCCACCCTATTAGATAATCGACTCAACCACCGCACGCATGCCTTTGGCCTGAATGTCGTTCAGGTAGCCGGTCACCTTCTCCGTCAGGCCCGGAACCGCGTTCAGGTCCTCGCCCCAAATAAAGTCGGCACCCAGAACGCCCTGCGCCACCTGAGCGGTATCGCCCGTAGCCCAGAGGGTATTCAGCAGTTCGATGATTTTGGCGTCGTCGTTCGGCGTGATCGTATCTTCACCCCGTTTACCGCCTTTATAATAGGTAATGATCCCGGCCAGTCCGAGAACCAGACCGGCGGGCAGTTTACCTTTACGCTCCAGGTAGATTTTCAGTCCCGGAAGATCACGGGTTTTAAATTTCGGGAACGAGTTCAGCATAATGCTGGTCACGAAGTGCTTCACAAACGGATTCAGGAACCGCTCCATCACGCTGTCCGCGAATGCTTCCAGTTCCGGTTTGGGCAGATCCAGTGTTTCCAGCAGTTCGCCGTACATCACTTTTTTGACGAATTGGCCCACGGTAGGATCTTCGCACGCTTCCCGTACCGTGTCTAGTCCTGAAAGGTAGGCGACCGGAGAAAGTACAGTGTGCGGGCCGTTGAGCAGGGTTACTTTCCGGTCGTGGTACGGTTTTTCACTCGGCACGAAAAGGACGTTCAGGCCCGCTTTGTCCGCCGGGAATTCTTTGGCTACCGATTCCGGAGCCTCGATGACCCACAGGTGGAAAATCTCGCCTTTCACGACCAGTTTATCGTTGTAGCCGATCCGGCCCAGAATTTCGTCGATGTTGTCTTTCGGGTAGCCCGGTACGATCCGGTCCACCAGCGTACAGTATACCCCGCAAGCCTCTTCAAACCACGCTCTGAATTCCGCTCCCAGGTTCCACAGGTCGATGTATTGCTCGATGCATTTTTTCAGTTCGGTTCCGTTGTGGAAAATAAGTTCACACGGCAGAATGATCCAGCCTTTATCCGCCGCACCGTTAAAGGTTTTGAAACGGTGGTACAGGAGCTGGGTCAGTTTGCCCGGATAGGAAGAAGCCGGCGCGTCGTCCAGTTTGCACGACGGATCGAAAGCGATGCCCGCTTCGGTCGTATTGGAGATCACAAAACGCATATCCGGATTTTCGGCCAGCGCCATAAATTCGTCGAATTGGCTGTACGGGTTCAGTCCGCGGGTGATGACATCGATCAGTTCGATGCTGTCCACTTTCTGCCCCTTGTCGATGCCCTGCAAGTTCAGGTTGTGCAGGCCGTCCTGCTCGTTGAGCGTCTCCACCATGCCTTTATCGATCGGCTGAACGACAACAACGCCCGTGTTGAAGTCCACCTTTTGGTTCATGTTGTATACGATCCAGTCTACGAACGCGCGCAGGAAGTTTCCTTCGCCGAACTGGATAATGCGTTCCGGGTAAAGTATGGTGTTCGGAACAGTCTGTCTGTTTAATGGTTCCATAATGGTGTGGTTTTTAGGGTTATTATTTTGAGTTGATTTTCTTTCGTGCAGATTCAACATCATGCGGTGAACCGAATGCGGAGTCAGGATGACGTAAAACCCCGCCGAGCGGATCGCATATTATGCAAAGATGGCTATAATCCCGCAAAAAAACAAGTCCCCTGCCCATACCTTATATTATAAACGATCCCGGTAAGCAGGAGACTTTTGCGTTGTAATTGTGACAAAAATTCTGTAAGTTTGTATCGGTGTAATTTGTTTTGAAAAATTCCACTGCTTTACAGGTAGCCTGACCTTCCTGAACAAACAACAAAAACGAAATAATTCACTAACCATTAAAACCACTCGTGATGAAAAAATTCATGGATGAAAACTTTATGCTCGACAGTGACGAAGCGCAACAGCTTTACCACGAGCATGCAGCCAAAATGCCGATTATCGACTACCACTGCCACCTGATTCCGCAGCAAATCGCCGAGAACCATCAATTCCGCGGTATTACGGAAGCGTGGCTGGGCGGCGACCACTATAAATGGCGCGCGATGCGGGCCAACGGGGTGACGGAAGATTACATTACCGGAGACAAATCGGATTGGGAAAAATTCGAGAAATGGGCGTATACCGTTCCTTACACCATGCGCAACCCGTTGTACCACTGGGTACACCTCGAACTGCAGAAAATTTTCGGAATCGATACGTTGCTCAAACCGGAGACGGCTAAAGAAATTTATGACGCGACGAACGAAAAATTCGCTCAGCCGGAGTACCGCGCCCAGGGGTTGATGCAAAAATTCAACGTCGAGGTAGTCTGTACGACCGACGATCCGATCGACGATCTTCGCTATCACAAACAAATTCAGAATAATCCGTTCGGCACGAAAGTGTTGCCGACCTGGCGCCCGGACAAAGCGATGGCCATCGAAAACCCGGCCGCGTGGAATGAATACATCGGCAAACTGGAAGCCGTTTCGGGCAAATCGATCGGTTCTTATGCAGATCTGCTCGACGCCCTGAAAATCCGTCACGATTTCTTTGCGGAAATGGGTTGCAAGCTGTCTGACCACGGACTGGAAACATTCTATCAGGTTGATTATATCGATGCTGAAATCGAAGCGATTTTCGCTAAAGTACGCGGAGGTAAAGAAGTGACTCCGGCGGAACTGGAAAAATACCGCTCGGCTATGCTGTACGACTTCGCTGTGCTGGACCACGAGAAAAACTGGACACAGCAGTTCCACGTGGGCGCGATCCGCAACAACAACACCCGGATGTTCGAGCGTCTCGGACCGGATACCGGTTACGACGCTATCCACGACGAGCGTTGCGCGGCGGCGGGCAACAAACTGCTCAACCGCCTGGCTTACGCGGACAAACTGGCGAAAACGATTCTTTATAACCTCAATCCGGGGGACAACGAAGTATTGATGACGATGGCTTACAACTTCAACGACGGATCGGAAGCCGGTAAGATGCAGTTCGGTTCGGGTTGGTGGTTCCTGGATCAGGAAGTGGGCATGACCAACCAGATGAACGCTTTGTCCGTATTGGGTCTGCTGAGCCGTTTTGTGGGAATGCTCACCGACTCGCGCAGTTTCCTGTCCTATCCGCGTCACGAATATTTCCGCCGGATCCTGTGTAACCTGCTCGGTGAGGATATCAAAAAAGGAAAACTTCCGGCCAGCGAAATGGCCTTCATCGGACAGATGGTGGAAGATATTTCCTACAACAACGCCAAACGGTTCTTCGAATTTTAAAATCAGAGGATCTTCCTAAAAAGAGGTGTCCCGCAGACCGCGAGACACCTTTTTTTTGGGGATTGATTCAGCACAATTTCCCGCGAGGATCAATACCCCCGCCGCCGCCATTACCATTTATTTAGGATTCAAAACGATGAAAGGCACGATCATTTCCTCCATCGATATCCCTCCGTGCTGGAAAGTACTTTTGTAATAGCGCACATAGTAATTATAATTGTTCGGATAAGCCAGAAAATCCCGGTTGTACGCGAAGACATATGTGGAGGTAAGATTGGATTTGGGCAGGTGAATCTGTTCGGGTCGAGTGACTTCGAACACCTCCTTGGGATTATAGTTTAAGCTTCTCCCTGTTTTGTAGCGTAAATTGGTCGAAGTTTCCCGGTCTCCCTGAATTTTGACCGGATTTTCCACCCGGATGGTTCCGTGGTCCGTGGAAATAATCACCTTGTGTTTTCGCTCGGCCAGCAACCGCAACAATTCATACAGGTCGGAGTGTTCGAACCAGGAACGGGTCAACGAACGGAAAGCCGCATCGTCGTCGGCCAATTCCCGAATGATTTCGGTTTCGGTACGGGCATGGGACAGGATATCCAGAAAATTATATACAATAACGGAAAAATCCGCCTGGTATACCTTCTGGATATTATCGAGAAGTTTGCGTCCCTGCTCGGGCCGAATGATCTTTTCGAAATACAAGGAATAAGATTTACCGTAGGTCTGCATCTGCCGG
>JAJQAW010000022.1 GCA_021203585.1 Rikenellaceae bacterium | reverse complement strand
ATATTCTGGATACCTTCCGAAACATCGACTACGCCAACGGCAAACCGCACCTGATCGTTTCGCATACCGTAAAAGGAAAAGGCATTTCGTACATGGAAAACGGTGCCAAATGGCATCACGGAGTGCCTGACGATGCTCAACGCGATGAGGCTCTGGGCGAACTCGATCGACGATCGGCTGCCTGTAAAGACGCTCAAGACCACAAACAAACCCCACCCGGTTCCTTGCGAACCTTTTAAAAACCCTGTAACAATGGCTGTTAAAACCATACCCTGCCGGCAGAGCTTCACGGAAACTCTGTTGGAATTAGGAAAAAACGATCCGCAAATTATCGCTGTAACCACCGACGCACGCGGTTCGGTCACGTTGGGCGACTTTGCCGATCAGCTGCCTGCCCAGTTCGTGGAAGTGGGTATCGCCGAACAAAATGCGGTAGGCATCGCCGCCGGACTGGCTTCGACCGGCAAAAAAGTATTTGTCTGCGGGCCGGCTTGTTTTTACGTGGCCCGAAGTCTGGAACAGGTCAAAGTGGATGTCGCCTATTCCAAAAACCCGGTCAAGGTGATCGGCGTGAGCGGAGGCGTGAGTTACGGAGCTCTCGGAGCGACCCACCACAGCCTGCACGATATCGCCGTGTTGCGGACTTTTCCCGGTATGCAGATTATCCTGCCCTGCGATGTGCGTCAGACCGAAAAATTGACCCGGTTGTTACCCGATTACAACCATCCGGTGTATGTGCGGGTGGGCCGCAACGCGGTGCCGGATGTTTACGCCGACAACGATTCCCCGTTCCAAATCGGCAAAGCCAACCGGCTGATGGATGGCAACGACCTCACCCTGATCGGCACCGGAGAGACGGTTTATCATTGTTACGAGGCGGGTAAACGGTTGAAAAAAGAGGGGATCAGCGCCCGTGTCCTCGACATGCACACGCTCAAACCGGCCGATACCCAGGCTATCCTGGAGGCGGCTCGCGAAACGGGACTGATCGTGACCGTCGAAGAGCACAGCATGTACGGCGGATTGGGCGCCATCGTGGCCGAAACGGTATCCGAAGAGTATCCCGTTCCGGTCAAACGGCTCGGCATCCCGGATGAAAACGCCATCCATGCCAAACCGCTGGAAATCTTCCGCCACTACGGAATCGACCACGAAAGCATATACCATACCGCCCTGGGCATGCTCAAAAAGAGCAGCACGATGCGGCTGGCACAATAAGAAGGATAAATTAAGAAACCTTTCCTAAACTACTATAACTAACTTGGATACCGGTATGCCGTACCGGCACGAATTACTAACACTTACGCAGTACCTAAAAAACTATGATTATCGCAATCGACCAAAGCACTTCGGCGACTAAAGCGATCCTTTTTTCGGATGCGCTCGAAGTTTTGCACCGGGTGAACCTCGATCATGGACAGTTTTATCCGCAGAGCGGCTGGGTCGAACACGATGCGGAAGAAATTTATGCCAATACCCTGGCCGGGATCAAACAGCTCCTCGAAACGAGCAACGTCAGCCCGGCCAGTATTTCCTCGATCGCCATCACCAACCAACGGGAGACGGCCGTGGTATGGGACAAAACGACCGGAAAACCCGTCACTCGGGCCGTAGTTTGGCAAGATTTGCGGGGTACCGAAATCTGCGGCCGGCTCCGCTCCCAGGGATATACCCGAAAGGTACGGGAGAAAACCGGCTTGTTGATCGATCCCTATTTTTCGGCCAGCGGGATCCAATGGATTCTCGACTACATACCCGGGGCCCGCTCTAAAGCGGAAAAAGGCGAACTGCTGGCCGGAACGATCGACAGTTGGCTCATTTGGAAACTGACTGCGGGCCGTGTCCATGCTACCGATTTCACCAATGCTTCGCGCACACTGTTATTCAACATCCATACCTGCGATTGGGACGGCGAAATGCTCGAATTATTCACTATTCCCCGCTCGATGATGCCGCAGCCCCTGCCCTGCGACTCCCTGTTCGGAGAGACCGATGCGGACGGATTGTTCGATACTCCGATTCCGATTGCCGGGGTGATCGGCGACTCCCACGGAGCGCTGACCGGACAAATGTGCTTTGAGGCCGGCTACGGGAAAGCGACCTACGGAACCGGATCGTCGGTGATGATGAACATCGGGGAGCAGTATGTACCGGCTCCGGAAGGCCTGGTGACTTCCGTCGGATTGGCGGCCTGCGGGAAAGTGTTTTATGCCTTCGAGGGGAATATTCATTGTACGGGAGCCACCCTCAAATGGATGGTGGACGAACTCCGGCTGATCGATCACGCGGAAGAAACGGAAACCCTGGCCCGCTCGTTGCCCGACAACGGAGGGGTTTATTTCGTACCCGCCTTTGCCGGCCTGGGCGCGCCGTGGTGGAACCCGGACGCCAAGGCAATCCTCTGCGGCATGAGCCTGGGAACCGGAAAAGCCCACGTGGCGCGGGCAGCCTTGGAAGCCATCGCTTATCAGGTGAAGGACCTGGTGGACGGCATGACCGGACAGGCAGGTATCCGGTTGAAAGCGCTCCGAGTAGACGGTGGTCCGACCAAAAACAAATTCCTGATGCAGTTCCAGGCGGACATGCTTCAAGCCGACATCGAATGCTCCCCCATCGAAGAGGCTTCGGCTATGGGTGCGGTGGTGATGAACGGACTGGCGCGCGGAACGTGGAAAAATCTGGAAGAGGTAGTCCGGCTGCGTCCGGCCGCCCAAACGATCACCTCTCGCATGGAGGATCAAACCCGGGAAAAACTACATGCCGGTTGGATGCAGGCGGTGCGAATGATCAACCGATAATCGGCGGGGCGTACGATTTTTTCGAAATGGTCGGTACTTCTTCCCCTTTTACGAACGTGAAAAGGGAGATTTCTTCGATTTATTTATTAATTTTATTCCGCAATCATCAACACGAAAACCTTAAAACCTAAGATAATGGCTTATAAACAGAGACTGACGTTCGGTCTGATCGTCGCCACCCGTAATATTTTCAACAAGAAGCTGGCCGAAGAGGCTCGTCCGGTCTTGCTCCGGAAGATGGAAGAGCTGGGGTACGATTACGTGATCCTGGAAAGCGGCCAAACGCCGGCCGGCGGAGCTATCGAGACCTACGCCGACGCCAAGGCGTGCGCGGAATTGTTCCGGGCCAACCGGGAAAAGATCGACGGAATCATCGTGGTACTGCCTAACTTCGGAGACGAGGTCGGGGTGATCAACAGCATCAACTTGGCGGAGCTCAACGTACCGGTATTGGTACAGGCCTGCGACGACGAAAACGACAAAGTGGACCTGAAAAGCCGCCGGGATGCCTTTTGCGGCAAACTGTCGGTGTGCAACAACCTGTACCAGTACGGCATTCCGTTCACCGACACCACGCTGCATACCTATCCGCTGGACAGCGAACTGTTCGAACGGGATGTGCACCGGTTTGCGGCCGTGTGCCGGGTGGTGAACGGATTGCGCAAAGCCCGCATCGGCATGATCGGCATTCGGCCCGCAGGATTTCAGACCGTGCGCTTCAGCGAAAAGCTGCTCCAGGATTCGGGAATTACCGTTATCCCGATGGATATGGCTGAAATGATCGCCCGAGCCAAAGCCATCGACACCGGTTCGGTAGCGGTACAGGCTAAAATCGCCGAATTGAAAAGCTACGGAAAAATTCCGTCCTGTGTGAGCGAGGAAAGTGTTGCCAAACAAGCGGCCTTCAGCCTTGCGGTGGAAAACTGGATCGCGGCCAACGATCTGGATGCCGCCTCGATCCAATGCTGGGATGCCCTGGAAAAAAATTACGGTTGTACCAGTTGCGTTACGATGAGTATGCTGGGCGAAAAGTTGATTCCCTGCGCCTGCGAGGCGGATATCGCCGGAGCGGTATCGATGTACGCGCTCATGCTGGCCACCGGGAAATCCCCGGCTCTGCTCGACTGGAACAACAATTTTGCCGGCGACCACAACAAATGCGTTTGCACGCATTGCAGCAATTATCCCAAATCCTTCTTCCAGAGCGAATTGGAAATTGCCAGCCTGGACGTGCTCGGGACCGTGCTGGGGCAAACCGATACCTTCGGGGCGGTCAAAGGAAAAGTGGCTCCGGGACCGATGACCTATTTCCGGATTTCTACCGACGACAGGCTCGGAACCATCAAAGCTTATACCGGAGAGGGAACCATCACGGACGACGCCTACGGCATGGCCGGCGGTATTGCCGTTACCGCGATTCCAAACCTGCAGCAACTGATGAAATTCATGTGCAAAAACGGTTTCGAACACCACGTAGCCATGGTACGCGGCCAAGCGGCCGATATTATCGAAGAGGCCCTCGAAAGCTACCTCGGCTGGGAGTTGTACCGGCATGAATAAGATCCCGGCGTAAACGATCTTCACCGAGTGGAAAGGACCGTATCTGCGATACGGTCCTTTTTTTGATCCCGGGCGATTCATACAACTATGAAATATGAACTATTTAATATGAACTATTTAAATATGAACAAGTATTTTTACAGTACTTACTTCATTTTTTCTTTGTGTTTTACAGATTAACTTTTTAACATTGGCCATCTTCACCCTATTTGTCAGCATGCTGCTTTTTGGCGGTGCGCTTTACGGTTCCACGACTACCCAGATCCCCGGTCTGTGTCCGGGAGAAGAACGTTATGTGAGAGAGGGGTTTTATCCCTGTGTGTCGGATGTCACAAATTTTGTCCAGGTAATATATGGGTATGCTTTTCATCTCCAATGCCCCGAGGGTTTAGTTTATTGTCCTCCGCTGGAACATTGCGGTTATCCGGATGAATATTAAATAATCTCCAGTGAACGCATTCTTGCCGGAAAAAAACTCCCGGCAAGAATGCGTTCCGTTATTCCGGCGGCCACTATTTCGACCCTTTCGTATTTTTTAGATGGGAATTTTGAAAATTCCGTTTTCCCGCAAAAAAATATGATTAAATTTGTACGTAAATTGTGGGGCTCTTAGCTCAGCTGGTAGAGCACGACACTCTTAATGTTGGGGTCCAGGGTTCGAGCCCCTGAGGGCCCACGTTTCCATGAAAAACACTGTATGCGATCCATACAGTGTTTTTTTGGTTCATGGCTGTACCAACCTACTTCGGTTCGATCAATCGACAACGGCCAGCTAATCCTATTCAACTTCCGCGATAGGTAGAATAACCGTTTGCAGAGACGGTTATCGGGATGTGATAATGATCCCGATCCTCAATTTTGAAAACCACTTCGATATAGGGGTAAATCGAATCGAGGGCCTGGGCCCGGAAATAGGGTTCGGTTTCGAAACGAAGCTTATAGGCTCCGTAATTATTCTGGTCGGCAGGCAAAAAATGATAGATGCGCCCGCCGGAATCGGTGCGGGATTTATCCACAAATTCCCAATCCTGTTTTTGAAAATCGTATCGATAGAGCGATACGACAATATCCTGCGCCGGAATTCCTCGGGAAAGGTCCAAGACATGCGAACTGAGTTGATACGGTTGGGAGGGTTGACCGTAAACCGGCAGCAGGCTCATCGCAAATAATAATAGAGCGAAGATTCGTTTCATAGTATACATTTTCCGTTACATAAGTTTCTTTCCAATATTTTCACAACTATCAATCCAAAGTGCCGAACTGGATTCGAATCGTTCCTCATTGATCTATTCGGAAGATCCAAGCTCTTTCGGGGAGAATCCGTTTTTTGTTTGGAAAAAAGAGTAACCCGGTCCGATCACATTTTTTTAAGCTTCCCGGAAGAGGCCAGACTTTTCAACCGGAATGCGAAAAAAGGAACGAATGACAACTAAATTATAAGGCGAGGCTGCAGGATTCCTAATAGTTTATCATTTTTAACCTCTTTTTGGTAAGATTTTTTGAAAATATCTTGGAAA
Source organism: Rikenellaceae bacterium (assembly GCA_021203585.1). Classification (GTDB taxonomy): domain Bacteria; phylum Bacteroidota; class Bacteroidia; order Bacteroidales; family Rikenellaceae; genus JAJQAW01. The sequence continues at coordinate 67 of JAJQAW010000022.1, read as the reverse complement.
ACATAAAATCTTCTCCTACTTTTACCCCGTGCAGCCGTAACACTTTAGTAACAATTTGGTAATATAT
>JAJQAW010000361.1:4660-5947 GCA_021203585.1 Rikenellaceae bacterium | reverse complement strand
CGAACAGGTTTTCTGTAAAGAAATGGAACAGGGACGGATTCGGCAACTCCCGATACAGGTAATCCTGATTACTTTTTTCAGTAAAATCACGTTTCCGTTTCTGGCCCGAAATCTGATCATTTCGCTTTTCTACGAAACCGAAGAGCAATACCGGCAATTCGTGGAAGAGTGGAAAGAAGTGGTTCTGGCGCAAATGAAAAATTTATTGATCCCGTGACCGGGGATCACCCCTGTAGACCGGTTCGGTAGAGCGGCTTGGTGACTTTTCTTCGGTGGGATTCCTCCCGAAAGCGGACCGATGGTATCCGCCTCCGATGGCCGGAAAGTTTTCGGCCTTTGGAAATTCGTTATCCGGTCCCGGTTTCAAGATTAATCCAGCGATATTCCGGAAAAAAGCTGCTCCACTTGTTCAATCACCTGTTCTTCGTCCGGATTTAAATCGAAAACCACGGAAGGTTTCAGGTAGAACAATTCCTTGCCGCTTTTAAATCGCTCCTCACCCCCGCCGGTAATGTTGATCATAATGATTTTGGAGCGGTCGATGCGGTTGTTTTTCACAGCCTCGATCAAGGTTGCCAGCGCTACCGCCGGAGCCGGGTGAATGTCGTTACCTTCGCATTGGCGGAACAATTCGGCAGCCGCACGGGCCTGTTCATTGGTGGCGTAGAGAACTTCTCCTGCCGAAGCCTTCACCGCATCGTACATGCCTCCTGCGATTCCGTACGGCGGCTTGCGATTGGAGAGCACCTTGGCATTGATTTCTTCGACATGGCTGCGCGCCAGATCGTCTGCATACGGGAGCATCTCCCGCGAATCCTGCAACCAAGCCTCATACATGGGGATAAAGGGATGATTCTGGGAGACCATAAGTTTCATCATCGTAGTGCCGAACCGTCCGTCGCCGATCAACCGCATATTGGCTTCCCAGGCGGCAATGGCTCCGGTACCGCTTCCTACCGCCTGAAAGTAATAATCCGGAATCCGTCCGATAAAATGAGCGGCCGACAGTACGGTAGTTCCCATACCGTCACGGCGAGCGATATTTTTGGCCCCTCCTTCGGCCATGAACCGGTCTGAGCGGAGCACGATATTGCTCAAGTGTATGGCATCGAAATAATCGCCCCCGCTGCGGGCCGCAATCAATTTGACACAATCCGAAAGCGGCTTTTCAAACCACAGGGCATCCAAATTATCCTCCGGAACACTCAACAACAAAGGAATTTGATTTTCAGAGCACACTTTGGCAAAAGCCCGGGCGGTATTTCCGGCCGAGGCGACCACCAGCAC
>JAJQAW010000361.1:735-4650 GCA_021203585.1 Rikenellaceae bacterium | reverse complement strand
TAATCCGCGGCCATTCGTCCGCAAACCGAATAAGCCTCGGTCTCCTTGAAGGAGCTGGTTGTCATGTAGCAGTTTTTTTCCGGAAAATAGCCGTTAAAGGTGATATACAAATGTTCCAGTCCCAGGTGCGCGGCCAACCCCAGGCTTTTATAGGTCATCGGAGCGGCCGACCCGTGGAGCATTCGTTGCACCGGAAGCCAGTCTGCGAAGCGGTAAATTCCCCAATCGGCCGGCTTGACATCGATTTGCCGTTTTTCATACACGGCGCGCACCAGGCTCGGCGTGGGACAATTCGGTTTTTCGAGCGTCCATCCGGCGTCCGTAAACTCCTGGCCATCACATACATTCAACAGACGATATTGGGTGGGTTTGAAATCCTTCATGGTATACAGATTAAAAGCTGACGTTTGAGCTGCAAAAATACGAATCGGGCGGCCGTCCCGGGTAAGTATAAATACTTAAAAACCGGCAACAGAATCTCAACCGGAGCCTTTTTCGGTTTTACCGGATCTTTCGAACTATTTTTTTTCAATCCTGTAATTATTACTACCTTTGCGCCGTTGCTTTTGGAACAGATTTGCGGTAGATACCCCCGCTAACATTTCCCGACCGTCAAACTTTGGGCAGCGGCCAAGGTATACTTCGCCCCGTGCAGAGTTCCGAGAAGAAATTTGCATCTTCTTTACCACGGAGTGCGAACCGGATTTTACCGGGTGGCCTGTTCGAAAAAGCGAGCCTGCGGATGAGAGCTGGGCCGCGCGCGAAATGAAAAAGGCAAGCGGCAGGAGGAATACATGGCCAAAAACAGTTTCCTACAGCACGCTTCGGGCAACACACAGTAAAAGTTAGTTTATTTTATCCCTATGGCAGGCACGACGAACAACGCCACTTTATTGCGCCGGGAATTGCTTACCCGCATGGCGCGCTTCCTTCGTACACGCGAATTGGAACCCAATATCGACCGCATTCCCATTGAAATGCGGCCCAAAGGCTACGAACAGGTATCCCGGTGCTGCATCTATAAAGACCGGGCCATGCTTCGGTATAAGATCATGGCTCTACTGGGGTTTAACATCGAAGAGGAAACCGATGAATTGACCCTGCTTTCGGAATACGTTCGCCGGGCTTTCAAACGCGGCACCATTTCTTCGAAACCGCTGACCGTTGTGGACATGGCCTGCCGGGCCTGCGTCAAAACAAACTACGTGGTGACCAATATGTGCCAGGGATGCGTGGGTCGTCCGTGCATGTTTAGCTGCAACAAAGATGCCATCGAATTTCGCGAAGGGCGGGCCCACATTAACCACGACCGCTGCGTCAACTGCGGATTATGCCAGAAAAATTGCCCCTTTCACGCGATCGTTTACGTACCCGTACCGTGTGAAGAATCCTGTCCGGTCGGCGCCATTTCCAAAGACGACCAGGGTGTGAAACATATCGACTACGAAAATGCATCTATTGTGGCAAATGCGTATCGGCCTGTCCGTTCGGCGCGGTGATGGAAAAATCGCACCTGATCGACCTAATCCGTGCTTTTCGGGAAGAAAAGCAGGTCGTTGCCCTGGTAGCTCCGGCCATCGCCGGGCAGTTCAAAGCCCCGTTGGCCCAAATCATGGGCGCTATTAAACAGGTCGGCTTCCATCAAGTCATCGAAGTGGCTAAAGGCGCGGACGTGACTACGGCCAACGAAACGGCGGAGTTCGAAGAAAAAATGGCCGAAGGCCAACCCTTTATGACCACTTCCTGCTGTCCGAGCTTCACCACTTCGGTCTATAAACACATGCCCGAATTGGCCAAATACGTCTCGCATACCAAAACACCGATGGCCTATACGGCGGAAATTGCACGGAAATTGTATCCCGATGCGGTACTGGTTTTTGTCGGCCCCTGCCTGGCAAAGAGGCACGAAGCTTTTTTGGATGTCAATACCGATTACATGCTCAGCTTCGAGGAACTGGCAGCCCTGATGAATGCCGCGGATATCGACATCGCTCAGTGCGAGCCCGTTGAAGTAGACCCGACGATCCACTGTTCGAGCCGAGGGTATCCCGTTTCGGGCGGAGTAGCCGGAGCGATCATCCAACGGCTGGACGGAAAACTTCCGATCGTTCCCGTAACCATTAACGGGATTACCAAATCCACGATCCGGGAAATGAAAGGGTTCGTGAAAAATTGTCCGGGAAATATGGTCGAAGTGATGGCTTGCGAAGAAGGTTGCGTCAACGGCTGCGGAGTGATCAACAATCCGAAAGTGGCCGCTCGACTGGTAGGGGATCTGGCCAAAAATAAAAAGTGACAAGGTTTGGGTTTCTTCGCGGAAACCTTTACTTTTACAATCTTTAATTTAAAATACGCCCCCATGTACAGCCGCATTAACGTTAGCGAGAGGGTATTTTACCTCGGAGTCAACGACCGTAGAAAACAGCTATTCGAAAACATCTGGCCGTTACCGGACGGAGTCAGTTACAACAGCTACCTGATCCGCGACGAACAAACCGCGCTGGTGGATACTGTAGAGATGGGTACGGCAGGAGATTACACCGGGTGGGTTCGGTACTTGTTGGAGGGAAAGCCACTGGATTACCTGATCATCAACCACATGGAACCGGATCATGCCGGAGAAATCGGACATGTGGTCCAATCCTTCCCGGAGGTAAAAATCTTAGGAAACAGCAAAACCTTCCCCTTGCTCAAGGCCTTTTTCGGTCTCGATTCCAATCTGAACGAAGTAAATGAGGGAGACGAACTGGATTTGGGACATCATAAACTGAAATTTTTCCTGACCCCTTGGGTCCATTGGCCGGAGACCATGATGACCTATGATCGGACCGAGAAGCTACTCTTTTCGGGGGACGCTTTCGGAACCTTCGGTGCACTGGACGGAGCCATTTTCGACGATGAACTGGATTTCAGTAAATACGAGGGAGAAATGCTGCGCTATTACTCCAACATCGTCGGCAAATACAGCAATATGGTACAGAAAGCTTTCGCCAAGCTCTCGGGCGTGGAGGTAAAAACCATCTGTTCGGTTCATGGTCCCGTATGGCGCGCTCATCCGGAAAAAGTGATGGGCCTGTACGACCAATGGAGCAGGCAGGAGCCGGACGAGAGCGTGGTTATCGCCTATGCGACCATGTATGGCAACAACGCCGCGTTGGCCGATTACGTGGCCCGCAAACTTACCGAGCAGGGAATCCGGAACATCAAGGTGTACGACGTTTCCAAGACTCACTTCTCTTACATCATCCGTGACGCGTGGAAAGCCAAAGGCATCGTGTTGGGAACCTGTTCCTACAATACCGAAATGTTCCCGCTCATGAAGCAGCTCACCCACGAGTTCGAGTTGTTGGGCATGAAAAATAAAAAACTGGCCATCTTCGGCACCCACAGCTGGAACGGTTGCGGGGCCAAAGACCTGAATAAATTTGCCGAAACGATCGGCTGGGATCTGGTAACGGCTCCGATGGATATCCACGGCCGCCCTACCCCGGATAAAGTCCGCGATTGCGACGCGTTGGCTACCACCTTTGCCGCGAAATTGAAAGAATAACCCGCCGTCTGGCACAATTAATACGGAAAACTATGGAACTGAAAGAAGGCCTGAGCCACACCTCGGAATTAACGGTAAGCGAAGCCCACTCGGCCAAACATTGGGGATCGGGAGCGTTGGATGTATTGGCCACCCCGGCCCTGATAGCACTGATGGAAAACGCGGCCATGAACGCGGTACGGCAAGCGCTTCCCGAAGGCGGGGATACGGTAGGAACGGAGGTGTGCGTGAGCCACGTCAAAGCCACCGGAATCGGCGATACCGTCCGGGCTACGGCCCGATTGAAAAAAATCGACGGCCGTAAATTGGTCTTCGAAGTGAGTGCCGGCGACTCGAAGGGAGAAATCGGCAGCGGAACTCATACC
>JAJQAW010000361.1:0-725 GCA_021203585.1 Rikenellaceae bacterium | reverse complement strand
CTCATACCCGGTTCATCGTCGACCGGGAGAAATTCCTAAACCGTTTGTAAAAAATCATCAAACGCCGGTTCGTTGTAAAGCGAACGGCGTTTTTTCGGTCGTAGACTTCGGGTATTCCGCTGGCAAATGTTTTGTTTTCCGCCGGGAAAATTTTATATTTGTCTCCTGTTAGTTCAATAACAATACGATGGATATTCATTCGAAAAACCATAATAAAACTAAAGAATCATGGGAAAAATTAACATCCCGGCCGGAGTGATTTCCGGTTCGCATGTTCAGGAATTGTTTGCCTACGCCAAGGAACAGGGATTTGCCATTCCGGCGGTAAATGTGACGGGAACGGATACCATCAATGCCGTGCTGGAAACAGCCAAAGCGGTCAATTCTCCGGTTATTATTCAACTTTCCAACGGAGGGGCTGCGTTTTACGCCGGCAAAGGGCTGTCCAACGATGGCCAGAAAGCGGCGATCCTGGGTGCGGTATCGGCTGCCAAACACGTGCATACCGTTGCCGAGGCTTATGGTATTCCGGTGATCCTGCACACCGACCACGCGGCCAAAAAATTACTCCCGTGGATCGACGGTCTGCTCGACGAGGGCGAAAAATATTTTAAAGAAACGGGCAAACCGTTGTTCTCTTCCCACATGCTGGACCTGTCGGAAGAACCGTTGGATGAAAATATCGAAATTTGCAAACGCTACCTGGCCCGCATGGCTAAAATGGG
>JAJQAW010000116.1 GCA_021203585.1 Rikenellaceae bacterium | reverse complement strand
AAGCTGCCCGAGCCCAATCCGAACGTGGATCTTCAGACCGTCGGACTTTTCTTTTATTTTAGTGCTATGGTTACGATCGAAGCAGCCGGCAGATTCACGGTCAGCAAGCCGTCTTCCATTTGGAAATCCGTAAATTCATACATCACCACCTGATTGGGTTGATCGAATGAGTTATAATCCTGAATATTTTTAGCCAAAATGATTTGTCCCATCTCCCCGGTAAACCCGGAAGTACCCTCCAGCGAACAGGTCAGTGCGATCGTTTCCGACAGATCCGTATTGACCAAAGAGAGGTGAATCTTGCCTTCGGCATTTTTCGAAGCGGATGCACTCACTTGCGGGAAGGTCATGCCTCGGTCGTCGGCAAGCATTTTTACCGGCATGGTTACCGGCAATAAAACCGCGTCGTGGTGCACCTGATACATATCGAATACATGGTAAGTGGGAGTCCGGATCATTTTCTCTTCATTGGTCAGAAAAAGAGCCTGTAAGACATTGACCAATTGTGCGATATTAGCCATATGCACCCGGTCGCAATGATTGTTGAAAATATTCAGATTCACCGCGGCCACGATAGCATCACGCATCGTATTCTGCTGTTCCAGGAAACCGATCACCGAACCCGGATGCGGATCATACCAAGCTCCCCATTCGTCTACGATCAACTTCACCCGCTTCTGTGGATCGTATCGGTCCATGATGGCGGAATGTTTGCTAACCAGCTCCTCCATATAAAAGGTTCTGGCTATGGTACGGTAATAATCCGTTTCATCGAAATCGATGGCCGATCCCCATTTACCCCACGTATCGCCCGGATACGTGTAGTAATGGAGGGAAACTCCGTTTTTTTGCCCGGTCGGTATATTTTTCATCATGACTTCCATCCAGTGATAGTCGTCCACATTGGGGCCTCCGACAATCCGAAACAAGCGGTTCTCTCCATAGTTACGGGCATAAGTGTTGTAGCGGCGATATTCTCCGGCGTAATATTCGGCGGTCATATTCCCTCCGCAGCCCCAGTTTTCATTACCCACGCCCCAGTATTTCACCTTCCAAGGTTCCTGTCTACCGTTTTGCCGGCGTAAATTAGCCATCGGACTCTCTCCCTCGAAGGTGATGTATTCCACCCATTTGGACATTTCCTCCACCGTACCGCTCCCCACGTTGCTACAGATATAAGGTTCGGTTTCCAGCCATTCACAAAGGTTCAGAAATTCGTGTGTCCCGAAGGAATTATCCTCCGTAACCCCTCCCCAGTGAGTATTGATCATTTTCGGGGGCTGCTCGCGGGGACCGATTCCGTCCATCCAATGGTATTCGTCGGCAGAACAACCGCCGGGCCACCGCAAGTTTGGAATTTTGATCTGTTTCAGCGCCTCTACGATATCTTTGCGCACCCCGTCGATATGAGGGATGGAGGAATCTTCTCCTACCCAGATGCCACCGTAAATTCCTCTACCGAGGTGTTCCGCAAAATGTCCGTAAATGTGACGGCTGATCGTATGTTCTCCCCGGTCGGCATGGACCGTGAGCAGGAGGGTGGATTGGGCGGACAGATCTGCGGAAAACCCCAGCATCAAAGCCGGGAGTAAGGAACGGATGTTCATGGTCGGTTTGAGTTTTTTCGGTTAGTCTATGCGGTCAAAGTTAGTGATTCTCTTCGAAAATGTCAACTCTCTGTACGCAGGATGGTTTGGAAAGTTTTCCGCAATACGAATGCATCCAGCCGCCAACCTAAATGTTCGATATACCATACATCGTAGCGAAACCGCTTGGAAAACGGAATGTTCCTTCTGCCTCTTACCTGAGCCAGTCCGGTAATTCCCGGACGGATTTCATGGCGCCGAAACTCTTCCGCGGTACATCCCGCTACATGTTCCGGAATCAAAGGACGCGGTCCGATAAAAGACATTTGTCCGGTCAGTACATGCACCATTTGCGGAATCTCGTCGAGTGAATAGCGGCGTAAAAAAGCTCCCCAGCGGGTGATGCGCTCCGCATCCGGCAGCTTGACCGAAGAATGATCGGTTTGTTCGTTCATGGTTCGGAATTTCACGATCCGGAAAATTTTTCCTCGGTGCCCTATCCGTTCCTGAAGAAAAAAGACACGTCCCCGGTAAACAAAACAACCGATTGAAGTGATCACCGCAAAAAACGGAAGTATACCGACCATAAGCACCAGGGCAGCCCACAAGTCCAGACCTCGTTTCAGGCAATTACGGTATCTGTTTTTATCCTCTGCGTACACGGATCTTCAGTGCGTTTTCAATTTCACCGTCCGTGATCAGGATCAGATAACCGCCTCCTCCGGCTCCTGTAATCTTGTAACCCAAAACCCGGTCTTTGTAGTATTCGATCTGCCGGGAAACCTCCGGCGGACACATGTGGGGGAACATGGCGATCTGGGCCTCGAACGATTCCCGAACGGCCCGACCGAATGAACGGAGGTCTCTATTCAAAATGGCCTCCCAGGACTTTTCGGCAGCCTGGCTGAGGGCTTTGGCTCCGCTTTCACCGATACGCGTATCGGCCAGCACATCGTACTGTTCGTTGCGGAGAAAAAGCTGTACCAGGCGAATATGGTCTTCCAACCAGTTCAACGTATCCTCTTCCAAGTGGCTCTCTATGCGCGAAGGCCAGTAATCTCCCTGATAGTAGAGACGGTTCAACCCCGGGAAGACAATACCGATAGCATCCTGAGAACCGCTCACATAAGGGGTTCCCGGGGGGTTTTCATAGGAAAAAATCAACCGGGCCGTTTGCTCGGCATCGCCCTCCGGTAAATCGGTTTGCCACAATTCAATGGCTTTTTTGCGGGAACTGGTGGCCATTCCGCTGCGGTCATTGAATTCAATATCCGGTTCCAGACAGAGCGTTAATACGGGTCCGGCATGGTACTTCGAGACGAAGGGTTGATCTAACCAACCGCCGGCTAAATCGATCCGATAGGGAATCCGGCAATTCTGCCGCAACGTAGTAGTGGAACGAGCGGGTAAACCGACATGCGGCACTCGTCTGCCGACCACATAGGCAATTCCTAAACGGTCGCAAAGTTCCGCTTTTGCCGGAGTATGACCATCTTCATTGACAAAGAAGATATCCGGGCGGAAGCGTTCCAGGTCCAGTTCGAAGTCCAGAATACCCTGGCCGCTATTGATCCAAGCTCCTTTCACAGCTTTGAGCGAACTTACCATGAATAGGCGTTCCTGCTCCGGATTGACGGGTTTCCGCGCTTTGAGTTCCGTCAGCGTTTTATCCGAACCGATACCTACGTATAAATCGCCGAGTTTTGCCGCCTCTTCGAAAAATGCCACATGTCCGCTATGGAGCATATCGTAACAACCGGAAACAAAAACTTTTTTTGCCATTTTTTCCTACTTTTCAACAAATATAAGGGTTCTTGCTCAATTTATTCTGTTTCCTCCGCAAAAAGAATGGTTGAATAAAAGCAGCATACGCTCTCCCCGAAGGAGGTACTTCACGCCCGCTTCCCAGCGGATTTTTGCTCCCATTAAGCCGAAAAAAACGGGGTCCGGCGGTGTATGCTTAGTCAAGACGGATAATGCGAGGAAAAGCTCTTATTACCACCCGGCAACCTTCCTCCGAAAAATACCACTTAAAGATAAAAAACTTCGGGTACAAAAAACCCTTTTCCAGCTAACCGGGAAAAGGGTTTTCTTTTACAGCCACTTCTTGGCCCGGAAAGACCGTCTCTTAGAGCAGGGCTTTCACTTTGTTGTACACGTTCTGGCCGTTAAATCCGAATTTTTCGTCGAGGGTTTTGTACGGAGCCGAATAACCGAAGTGATCCAGGCCGTATACTTCGCCGTCGGCGCCGACCAATCCGGCCAAGGTGACCGGAAGTCCGGATGATAGACCGAATTTCTTGATGCCTGCCGGCAACACGCTGTGCTGATAGTCCGGATTCTGGTCGCGGAACAATCCTTCCGAAGGTACCGACACGACTCTTACTTTTACGCCGTCGGCTTTCAGCAGATTCGCACCTTCGACCAACGTCGAAACTTCCGAACCGCTGGCCAGCAAGATAACATCCGGAGTTCCCTCGCTGTCCATAACGATGTAACCGCCTTTGGTTACTCCGTCATAACTATTTACGGGCAATTTCGTTATATTTTGACGGGAAAGGATCAGCGCGGCCGGACGTTCGCATTCCAGGGCCAATTTCCAAGCCATCGTAGTTTCGTCCGCATCACCCGGCCGCAGTACCAGTGTCGAACGTTCACCGTGATGATTACGCAGTTGTTCCATCAACCGAAGCTGAGCTTCGTGTTCCACCGGCTGATGGGTCGGTCCGTCTTCCCCCACGCGGAACGAATCGTGCGTCCAGATGTATTTCACATTCAATCTCATCAGAGCTGCCAGACGCAACGCCGGTTTCATGTAGTCCGAGAAAACGAAGAAAGTTCCACAAGCCGGAATAACTCCGCCGTGCAGCGCCATCCCGTTCATAATCACAGCCATGGTCAGTTCGCAAACACCCGCTTGCAGGAAAGCTCCCGAAAAATCGCCCTTGGTGAAAGCATGGGTCTTTTTCAAAAAACCGTCTGTTTTATCGGAATTGGATAAATCGGCCGAGGATACGATCATATTCTCCACCTGCTCGGCAAAAAAACCCAGCACTTTGGCCGAAGCATTCCGAGTAGCGTCGTTTTCTTTCTGCTGGATCGAACTATAGTCCAATTCAGGAAGTTTACCACTGAGGAACTGGTCGAGTTTGGCCGCTAATTGCGGATGAGCCGCACGCCACTGATTTTCGGCTTCTTTTTGTTCGGCAGTCCATTGTTGAAGCTGTTCACGGCGTTTGGCGTACAATTGCTTGACATCGTCGAAGACCACAAACGGATGTTGAGGATCGCCGCCCAGATTTTCTATCGTTTTATCGATACACGCACCCGCTCCGGTCAGCGGCTGGCCGTGAGTAGAGGTTTTATTTTCATAGCTGCCGTTATTGGCATCTACCGCTCCCTTGCCCATGATGGTTTTACCGATGATAATGGTCGGACGGTTTTCTTCGGCCAAAGCGACATTCAGGGCTTGCCGAATGGCATCGGCATTGTTCCCGTCGATGGTCAACACATTCCAACCCCACGCTTCGTATTTCTGGGCCACATTTTCCGAAGTCACTTCCGGAACAGTGGTCGACAATTGGATATCGTTCGAATCGTAGAACATGATCAGGTTGTTCAGTCCCAGGTGTCCGGCGATGCGTCCCGCACCCTGTGAAATTTCTTCCTGAATTCCACCGTCCGAAATAAACGCATACGTCTTGTGCGCCATCCACTCGCCGAATCGGGCTACCAAAAATCGTTCGGCAATAGCCGCACCGACAGCCATGGCATGACCCTGTCCCAGCGGACCGGATGTATTTTCAACACCACGCGCCAGATCCACTTCCGGATGACCGGGCGTTACGCTACCCCATTGGCGGAATTGCTGCAGGTCCTCCATCGAAAAATAACCGGCCAAGGCCAGCACCGAATAAAGCATCGGAGACATGTGTCCCGGATCCAAGAAAAACCGGTCGCGGAACGGATAAGCCGTATTATCCGGATCGTACTTTAAGAATTCCGAATAGAGCACGTTCACGAAATCCGCGCCGCCCATTGCGCCGCCGGGATGTCCCGATTTGGCTTTTTCTACCATAGAGGCCGCCAGGATACGGATATTGTTCGCCGCCCGTTTAGTCACATCTGCCATAGTGTTAGATTTTATTTGAGATTTAGTTTCGAATGATCTGATTTTTTGACTCGACAAAGATAAAAATCTTTTCCGAACCACCCTACTTCCCTCCGTTTTTCAAGGTTTCGGGTGAAAAACGAAAGAGTAAATCACCCCACTCTCCCGGTCATTCAAGAGCGGTAATACTGTCTGAAACCGAAGCTTGTTTCTAGATCCGACATCGGCTTTACTTCGGCGCCTTGCGGTAAAGATA
>JAJQAW010000161.1 GCA_021203585.1 Rikenellaceae bacterium | reverse complement strand
CTTTTTCTTCGGCCACCGAGAGCTCCAGCGGGAACCTACTGTACAACCACCCGTTGGCGTATCGGTCGTACACTCCCAGCCGGGGAGGATCGAGTTTGAGATTCCGGTCCTCCGGTTGGGCGATGTAATTGAACCGGGAATAATCCATAATCGACGGAGTGATGCCGTAGCGTTGCGTAAAGGAGGGTGAACGGAGCGAATCCACCGCAAAGGCGGAGGAAGCTCCCATATTGTGCGTCAGACCGAGGCAGTGTCCTACTTCGTGAGCGACCACGCCGGCCAGCGATTCCATCGACAGCCTGTCGGGAATCCTGCCGCTGCGTACGGAGGGATTCACCTGTGCCGTTTGCACGAACCGCATGGCATCCATTCGCTTGCCGATGTCGCTGTGTATCAATACGGAGGCATGCACGATCCGACCCGTGAGCGGGTCGACCCAGGAGGGGCCGCGGGCATTCTGCTGACCGTCCGGAATATACCGGATGCAGGTGTATTTCAGATTTTCCGGATCGAACTGCGGATCGTCTGTCGGGAAATCTCTGACCTGCACCGCGCGGATGAAACCGATCTGCCGGAAGGCCTCGTTCCACCGCAAGACACCCTCTTGTACAGCTTCTTTCCAGGCCGCGGGAAAGGCCTCGTCGATGTAAAAGATCACCGGATCGACCGGCTCCACCGCTTCTCCGCGCCGGTAGGCTTCCCGATCCGCAGGCTCTAACCGCCAGCGATGAGCCAGCGTGTAGGAGCGGTATCCGTCCAGTTCCCGGGAGACGTGTTGTTTGGCGGTACGGAAGGTACCGATCCGGGGATCCGAAATCCGCGGTTTCATCGCTTCTTCCGGCAGCAAGAGTAGGCTGCGGGTCACGGTCAGCGAAAACGGAACGTCTTTTACCGGTCGTTCACCCTTTACGTTGAGGGTATATTTGCCCGAAAACCAGGTCGTGACCGAAGCGTTGTCCGCAAAGGCTTTCATACCGGCGATTTCCGTCAACTTACTGTCCACCGAGGCCGAAACGACCCGGGAACTGTCGGCCTGAGCCGGTGGAAAAGGAGATAGTGCAGGCTCCCGGTTGGCCAGAAAGAGTTCCGTAGCCTCGAAGAGCACGGCGGTGGAATCCGGGGAATATAGAGCAGGACCGGAAATCGGAGCGGAGCGGGATCTGTAAAATGCTGCTCGCGAATCGCCTCGGAGTTCTCTTGCGGATCGAAGCTAAAGGAGCTTTGCAATTTTTTCATCACCACGGCGCTGTCCGACAGGCAGAAACTGACGTGCAGCGGATCGTTCAACAGGTATCCGTTGGGCAGTACGCGGGCATCGCTGGTGGAGCCGACCGACGAGCCGATCAATATCCGGCGCCCGAAATGACGAACCGGAAATTCGATATACAGCTTTCCCTCGGCCGTGTGCAGGGAGAGAAATTCTCCGCGGGCCGAATCGAAGGGTTTGCCGCTCAGGAATTTTTCGTAAGGCGTGAGCCGTGCCTGCCGGGCCGCTTCTCGTTTGGCCCGGCTGCTGAAAAGTTGTGCGGAAACAGGCATGGCCGGACTCAACAGCCATAAGGCGGCAAGCAACAAGGAAATCTTCATAATTACTCCTCGAACGATGCCTGCACCTGTTGAAACACTTCGAGCATCCGGTCATACTTCTCCCGAATCAGCGCATACTCCTCTCCCGGCCAAACCTCCGCAAAGGCCTCGGCATCCTCCCCGTAAAACAAAACTTCGGTCAAGTAATCGGTCACATCCTGCTCGATGGACGGTCCATGCCAGTTTGCCGTACCGTCTTCCACAAAAGATGCGGGTTGCGAAAAATCCCAGCTAAGCACACCGTAAAGGTGATAATGTTGATACGGTAAATGGCCCGTGGTGTTGTCTTCGGCCACCCGGGCACCGTAGATAGTCAGATAATTCGCACCGTTTATCGAAAAGAAATAAGTTTTCTCGTAAAATTCCTGCATTGCCTCATCGAAATTGGCCATCACATACGAAGCATACTGGACAGCCAGGATCTGTGCGGTTAAATAATCGAGCTGCCGGTCGGTCATACCGGCTATCTCGTCCAGGTAGCCGGTAACGGTAGTTTGCCAGCCGCGCATGGCCGGGAATTCTCTTTGAAATTCACCCGTACCGTACCGGTAAAGGCGGCCGGTCATCAGGAAAGACCGGGGATAAATGATCTCCGGCAAAGCCGGGAAAATACGATCGCGAAAGAATTCGAGTCCTTGTCGGATCGCCTCCCGATCATACGATAATTCATAGCTGGTGACCAGATTGTCGGCAGTTACGGCCGAAGTAAGCCAATAATCCGGTTTAAGCACTTCATAGTATACCCAGGGTTGTCCGAATCGGTCGGTACCCAGGTTTATGGAACCCAGGGTGTCGTTGGAAAATACCGGGACTCCCGTAGCGGCGAATATCTCGTAGCGCAAGTGTTCGACGGGATCCGAAGAATCCTCGAGAGAAAACCAATCCCTATCCAGTCCCGACGGCTGGAGTTTTCCCTCTTTTTGGCAGGCTGTAAAGAGAAGCACCGAAGCGGTCATACAGGCAATTATTTTTTTCATAACTTTCATCTTAAGTGGATATTATTCTCCGGGAATCGATCTTTCCGGACGTACATTGTCGACCAGTAATCCGTCGTTGGAATAAAGCGCATAGGTGGGAAACGGCATGACCCATCCGTTGTCTTCCGGCCAGGGGCCGAGGGTGGAATAACCGACAATGAAGACTTCACCGTCCCGGTTGACCAGGCGGCGGTGGGTGATGGTCGTTTTGACCGGATAGTTCGGGCAGACGGCATATCGGCGCAAGTCGAACCAACGGTGTCCCCGGAAGGGGGTTTCACGCCGCCGCTCGTCGCAGATAAATTGAACCAGGCCGGCTCCCGACAAAGCGTCCAATTCAGCGTACAAAGTGGGCAGATAATCCGACTGCATACGGCATTCCAACAGAGATTTCAGGGTCGTTTTGGCAGTCGCTTCGTCGCCCAACATCGCAGCGGCCTCCGCTTTGTTCAGGTAAGGTTCCGCGATGGTTACGGCATAGTGAGAGAAAAAACTGGTCGTGCTTCTTTCCCGCACCTGGGTCCGGGTATTGTAAGGAGCCAGAATCGACGAACTGGTTGCGGTGGCAAAAAAAAAGGTCCGGGCGCAAATCCTAAGGGGTGTAGCAACCGATTAAATCGGGCGATGCTTCGTAGATCCTTCCGTTTGCTCCGGACATGCCGTTGTACCCGCACCCATTGATAAATACCGTTTCCTGGAAAGTATGCGCATTGGTAAAAGCGACCGAACTGGACGGAACCCCCTGATTGAAGTCATAAAGGGCTGCATCTCCCGGATCGGAAAGGACCCGGTCGGCCAACTCCCAAGCTTTCTGCCACTCTCCCATAAAGAGGTAGGCGCGGCTCAGATAGATTCGCGCCGCATTTTGATTGCAGCGCAGGGTGGTCTTTTGGACGACCCCCTCCAATAAATCCACGGCGGTCTCCAGATCCTGGACGATGCGGTCGTAACAAGCTTTTACGGTAGCGCGGGCAAAGCCCCCCTTTTCAATGTAGGGAGCGGTTTTCAGCGGAACACCCAGATCGCTGCCTGCGGTGGCCGCTTCATAAGGAGGGCCGAATAAATTGGTCAGGTAGAAGTAATAAATCCCCCTCAAGGCCGAAGCTTCGCCCTTGACGGCACGGTATGCCTCCGGTTCCTCCTCCTTAAACCGCTCGATCTCGTCCAGTACGATATTACACGCGAAAATCAGTTCATAAAAATCACCCCAAAGGGCATTGCCTCCCTGATAAGAACTATACGACAGCGAGGTAACTTCGTAGTAGGGATAAGTAGTCCAATGGTGTTGCCCGGCCGTATAATCCGCCGTGTAGGTACTGGTATTATTGGATGCGTAGGCTTCCTGGGAATTGTCGTCCATGACGTCGATCCAATGGTGACGTCCCACATCCACGCCTCGCGTGGGTAAATAACAACTCCCCTGAATCAGTTCGCGCAGCTCTTCGGCTTCCGTTACGTAGGAAAGGGTCTGGGAATCCTCTTCCAGGAAACTTTTGCAGGAGCTGTCCAGTACCACGGCCGCGGTAATCAGTACTATTTTTTTCATCCTTTTCATCCGTTTAAAAAGTTACATTCAAGGTCATGGAATAAATGGGCTGTACGGGGTGAGATATATTTTCCGAAGTGGAACTGACATTGTTCGGATCTTGGCCCTTCAGTTTAGAACTGCAAAAGGTATAGAGGTTGGTTCCCGTAAAACTCACATAGCCGGATTTTAAATTGATGGATTCGCAGAATTTACGCGGAAGGGTATAGCGAAGGGAAATATTTTGGATTTTTACGTAATTTCCGTTCACGACCCTTGCGCTCGAAAAGTCGTACATTTCCCAAATGCTGCCGGACATCGTATTCATCCCGAAAGTCGCACTGGTCATTCGGGAATCATTGATCCACCAAGGACTCAGCGTAGCGGAAAAGAGATGTGTGGAGAGAATGCCGGGTACATTCGTGTGATCCTCATCCCCAGGCCTTCGCCAGCGATTGTTCATCTCCCGGCGCACGTTTTGTTCCGTTTGAGGAGCCATACTCCCGCTTTCCCGGGTTAAATTCGGGTAGAGCCGCTGCAGCCTGATTCGGGATCCGAAACTGTAGGATAGATTGAGTCCGAGCGAAAAGTTATTGTAAGTAAACGTATTACGGATATTTCCCTGAATTTTGGGCTCCCGTGATCCGGAATAGTCCATAATTTCCATCATGCGGAAGTGGTTGCTGGTGGGATTCCCGTTTTCATCATAGACTAAATACTGGATCAGGGTCTCCTGATAGTCCGCTTTTTCCGCCTCGCTCATCGATGAATATTCGAAGGCATTGATCGCATAATAGGGACGGCCGTCGGAAGGACTGAGGCCTGCGAAGGGGTAGGAAAAAAGGCATTGATGGGATAACCGCGAACCGGTATGGAACCATTGAGGTAATCCGTATATAGAATCTGGTCGTCCGTTTTGAGCGATTTCCCGCGTGAGGCGGTCGCATTGTCGATGATTCGGTTGATCACCTGATCGATCTGCGGGTCGAAATTCCACCGGAATCCCTTGAGTTCTCCATTGACAACGGTCATGTTGTCGATGGGTTTGAAATTCAAAAAAACATCGATCCCGTTATTGCGAATCGATCCCCCGTTGACCATCTGGCTCGACACGCCGTTCACTTCCGAGACCTGTTCGGTGATGTAAACGTCTTTGGTGTAGCGGGTGTAAAATTCGAAAGAACCGTTTATTTTATTATTAAACAGCGAGAAATCGATTCCGGCATTGAAGGTGGTGGTTTTTTCCCATTTCAACGAAATATTGGGATAACTGTATATCGTCGAACCGTATTCCTGATAATTGGAATTGTACGCGCCTTTTTCCACTACCAGCCGGATGGCCGTAGAGGGCACATTTCCCTGGTGTCCGAAAGAGGTTCGCAGAGCGAGAGCATCGATCCAGGAGACTTCCCTGAGCACGCTTTCATGCAAATTCCATTGGCCCGACATGGCCCATATGGGATTAAATTTGTTTCGAGCCTGGCTGCCGAATTCGTTGGAAAAGTCGGCACGTATGCTGACCGAATAAAAGGCATGGTTTTTTATAACCGTAACCGGTGGAAATATAAGTCCCCAGATTATTATTCAATTGCCGTGTCCGAACACCGAGCGCCGCTTCCGTCTGGCTCCACAGGGCATAATCCGTATATACGGAAAGGTCCACGCCGGACATGGTCATTCCGCGTTCCGGTTCATAACCCCGGTAGGTTTGGGCCAGGGTGTAGTATTAGGTGGATTTCGCTTCCACCCCGGCCATAAAATTAACTTTATGCTGATCCTCCGGACCGAATAATTAATCGTATTGCATTGGGGGCGGGGGCGCCGCGGCCGGCGCGGGGGGGGGGGGGGGGGGGTGGGTGGGGTGTTTTGGCTGGGGGGGGGGGG
>JAJQAW010000191.1 GCA_021203585.1 Rikenellaceae bacterium | reverse complement strand
GGAATGTCATACGCTGAGTGATTCGGTAAAAAGGTTCGCTATTTTATTTCAACCTGTCTGTAGGATGGTACCCGTAACGGCTCGAGTGCCCTGGTGGAATATCCGAGGGAAATAACGGCTTGGTTCACACCGGCAGAGAAACGCTCCGTAATCTTCCAGCTTATTTTTTTCCGTATAGTACCGGATTCAGATTCGGATCGTTGTACATTTTCATCTGTTTGTAAACTTTCATATATTTCTCACCCGCCTCGATATCGGCCAGCAATTCATCGATGGCCGTGGACAGGTCCACGCGCTGTTCCAAAAGAATGTCCAGTTTTTTCCGACAGGCGGTCCGGTGCTCTTCGCTCACATCCGTACGCAGGGTTTCCTGCCGCATGTGGTAAATTTTCAGGGCCAGGATCGAGAGGCGGTCCAGTGCCCATGCGGGACTTTCGGTATTGATTTTTGCTTTGGGTTTTACCTCCGTCTGCTGGTATTTTTCCAGAAAATAGCTGTCGATGTATTCCACCATATCCGTACGTTCCTGATTGGAGGCATCGATGCGGCGCTTGAGCAGCAGGGCTTCTGCCGGGTCGATATCCGGTTCGCGGATGATATCTTCCAAGTGCCATTGAACGGTATCGATCCAGTTTTTCAAGTAAAGCAGGTGCTCGATTTGTCCGGGTAGATAGGGGTTATCGATCGGATGATCGATCGCATCGTATCGGTGGTATTCATGGATCGATTCGTCGAAAACTGCGTTGGCCAAAGCGCTGAAACTTTTCATGATCATTATTAGCTTTTATTTTTAGGTCGAACAAATATAATCAAATCCGGTGAAATTTCACGATCCGTACCGGTTATATCACGCGGATGAGAGTCATGCCGTCCCGTAGCGGCAGAATGACGTTTTCCACGCGTGAATCCTCCTGAATCATCCGATTGAATTCCAGGATATTACGGGTGTGGTGATCATTGGGCGGAATTTCTTCCAGAATTTTACCGTACCACAGTACGTTATCGGCCAATAGGTAAGAGCCGCTTTTTACCAGCTGCCGATCCATCAGCATGCGGTAGTATTCCGTATATTCCCGTTTATCACCGTCGATAAATACCAGATCGAATACCCGCTCCAGGTTCGGCGCTTGCCGAAGGGCGGACCCGATGTGTGGGTGGATTTGGTGTCCCTGCGGACTCCGGGCGAAAAAGGAAGCGGCCAGGGCCTCCAGTTCGTCGTCGATTTCAAACGTATGCAGTTCCCCCTCCGGCGGCAATCCTTTGGCCAGGCAAAGGGCGGAATAACCGGTAAAGGTACCGATTTCCAGGATGTATTTCGGTCGGATCATCCGCGATAGCATTTCCAGGGTTTTGCCTTGTACCCGGCCCGAGATCATCCGGGGGGAAATGACGCGCAGGTGAGTCTGCCGTTCCAGTTCGGTCAGAAGCGGATCTTCCTCCGTGGTATGATCTTCAATGTAACGATAGAGCGCATGATCGGATATTTCTTCTTTCATTTTACATAAAAATCATTGTGTTTTCATTTCATTTTGTATATTTACAGGCGGCATGGGCTTTCTTTTTTAAGTTGATTCGATGGAAGCCCGAGCTGCTTGGAAACGGGAGTAAATATACACACCCTTCGCCGGAATTTCGGCGGAGGGGATAAAAGATAAGCATTATGAATGGAACGACAAAAAAAACCTGAATCCGTTGGTGGAAAAAATCGGCAAGCCGGCCTCGGAGTTTACCCGCGCCGACCTGGTCCGCCAGGTGGAAGAACAGGAAATCCGATTGGTTAATTTCATGTATCCCGCTGCGGACGGAAGATTGAAAACGCTCAATTTCGTCATTCCGGACCGAGAATTTCTTACGGAGATACTCACCTACGGGGAACGGGTCGACGGATCGAGTTTATTCCCCTTTATCGAGGCCGGAAGCAGCGATTTGTATGTGGTTCCGCTGCTGCGAACCGCTTTTATGGATCCCTTTTCCGATCTGCCCACGCTTTGTTTCCTGTGTTCCTATTTCGATAAGGACGGCAACCGGCTGCAGAGTGCGCCCGATTACACACTGGAAAAAGCGGTCTAGGCCTTTCGAAAGGTTACCGGTATGGAATTTCAAGCCATGGGAGAACTGGAATATTATGTGATTGCGGACGCTGACCCGGCTTTCGCGGCTACCGATCAAAAGGGGTACCACGAATCGGCGCCGTTTGCCAAATTCAACCATTTCAGAACCCAATGCATGGAGTGTATGCCCGTACGGGAGGGGCTGTCAAGTACGGTCATTCGGAGGTCGGCAATTTCTCGCTCGGAGGGAAAATCTATGAACAGAACGAGATCGAATTTCTGCCCGCCGATGCCCTGCGGGCGGCCGAGCAGTTGATCCTGGCCAAATGGATTATTCGGAATCTGGCTTGACAGCAGGGGCTGGATGTGACCTTCGCCCCGAAGATTACCGTCGGGAAAGTCGGATCAGGCATGCACATTCATATGCGGATTTTGCAGAACGGCGTCAACCAGGTGCTGGAAAATGGGGAGTTGTCCGAAACCGCGCGCCGGGCGATAGCCGGATTGATGGAACTGGCTCCTTCCATCACAGCCTTCGGCAATACCAATCCCTCCTCGTACCTGCGCCTGGTGCCTAACCAGGAGGCGCCGACCAGTGTCTGCTGAGGCGATAGGAACCGGTCGGTCTTGGTGCGTGTGCCGTTGGGGTGGACCTCCGGGCGGGATATGTCCGTACAGGTCAATCCGTTGGAAAAACCGGTGAGCGGGATTCCCAGGGATAAGCAGACCTTTGAAATGCGCTCTCCCGACGCTTCGGCCGATGTATTTCTGTTGCTGGCTGCCCTGGCGGTCGCCTGCCGTCATGGATTCGAAATGGAGAATGCGTTGGAAATAGCTCGGAAAACTTATGTGGATGTGAATATTCACCGGGCGGAGAACCGGGAGAAAATGGAGGGGCTGGATTATCTGCCGGATAGTTGCGCGGCCTCCGCCATTCGCTTACAGGAACAGCGGAGGGTGTACGAGCGTTACCAGGTATTTACTCCACTCACTGTGGAGGGCGTGATTCGCCGGCTGGAATCGTATGGGGATGCCGGTCTGCGGGCCGAACTGGATCACTATCCGGCGATAATGCAGGAACTGGTAGACCGTTATTTCTATTGCGGATAACTGGAAAATCGTTTCTAGTTGCGCGGGAGCCGGTGAAAATAGGCTCCCGCGACCTTTTATCATTTATTTCCGAAATGGATTCCGCCGTAGCCGATTGACAGCCGAAATTATGTAGCTTTGCCACCGGAAAAAATGAAACGACTGTGAAAAAAAGTTTATTGGCTTTGGCTTTCGGAACCCTGGCTCTGGGGATATCCGAATATGTGATGATGGGGATATTGCCCTTTGTGGCCGAGGATTTGGCGGTGACCATCGTGCAGTCCGGACACCTGATTTCGGCCTATGCGATCGGGGTATGCATCGGCGCCCCGCTTACGGTGATTGTGGCGCGAAAACAACCGCTAAAAACCATTTTGTATGGGTTAGTGGGAATGATTGTACTGGGAAACCTTCTGATGGCCATCGCCCCGGGTTACGGGCTGGCGCTCGGAGCGCGGTTTATTTCCGGACTGCCGCACGGCGCTTATTTCGGGGTCGGTTCCATCGTGGCCGAACGGGTAGCCGATAAAGGAAAAACAACGGCGGCTGTCGCGGCTATGATCGCCGGAATGACTTTTGCCAATCTCATCGGTGTTCCGCTCGGCACCCTGGTCGGCAACCTCCTTTCCTGGCGATTGATTTTCTGGATCGTAGGACTGATCGGTATCTTGGCGATTCTGTTTATCCGCTCTTGGATACCTTATATTCAACCGCTTCCCAATACCGGGATCAAAGGGCAGTTCGCTTTTCTCAAAAGGCCGCAGCCCTGGTTTTTACTCTTTGCCACTACGGTGGCCAATACCGGCATTTTCTGCTGGTACAGTTATGTAAGTCCGTCGATGACAGAACTTTCCGGCTTTACGCCCCAACAACTGACCTGGATCATGGTATTGGCCGGATTCGGGATGGTGATCGGGAACTTTACGGGAGGAAAATTATCCGACCGCTTTACTCCGTTGAAATTCGATATCGTGGCCCAGTGGCTGGGTGGAGTGGTCCTGCTGGGCATTTTCTTGTTGGGGGCCATTTCCGGTCTGGCTCTTATCCTGCTGTTTTGCTGCACCATGGTTCTCTTTAGCCGTTCCGCTCCGGAGCAGTTGCTGATCCTTCAACAGTCGCGGGGCGGTGAGTTGATGGGAGCTTCGCTCATTCAGGTGGCTTTCAATCTGGGCAATGCCTTCGGAGCTTTCCTGGGCGGTGTGCCGCTCACCCGAGGCTACGGGTATGAATATTCGGCCGCTATCGGAATGCCGTTTGCAGTTTGCGGGTTTATTCTGATGTGGATTTTCTCCCGCAGGTATGGCTCCGGCGGGAATATTCTTCCTTCGGAATTGACGGCCAAAGGATATACCGGGGACTAATGGGTTTCGAGGTCCCGGTCGTTGCGGGTACGGAATGAAACTTTCGGGTGATCAGTGCTTGGCATTCGAGGGTAAGAATCGCTCTTTTCCCGTACTATAACTACTCGTTTTAACGTTCTTATTCCGTCGGTTCCGCCAGGGTGGAACAGGGGCGGATTGTTCATAATTTGTGGGGTACGAAATTTCATCGATTGGGCATTTTAAATTACCTTTGCAGGCG
The DNA here is from genome assembly GCA_021203585.1 of Rikenellaceae bacterium. Classification (GTDB taxonomy): domain Bacteria; phylum Bacteroidota; class Bacteroidia; order Bacteroidales; family Rikenellaceae; genus JAJQAW01. The sequence goes on along the minus strand of JAJQAW010000191.1, from coordinate 1,282 downwards.
TATAAAAACCGACACCGTTTTTACCGGTCACAGCACACAATCCTAAAGCCAAAAATAGCAGATGATACTGTTTTTCAAGGGGCCTGACAGCGGAAAGGCTACAAAAGAAAATCCGCAGACAGTCTATGCGGTCGATACCGTAAAATCCTTTACCGGCCAGGAACTCGAACGCCTGGAGTGGCTGTTCGAAGGCAAACGTCCGGTGGAAGGGGAAACCCTCTCCGGATACTTCGTTGGCCCGCGGCGCGAAATGGTCACCCCGTGGAGTACCAATGCCGTGGAAATCACTCAGAACATGGGCGTGGAGGGCATTCGCCGCATTGAGGAATTCGTTGTCGCGGAAAACGCCGAGGCGCCGCACGATAAAATGCTCCAACGGATGTACGAGGGCTTGGATCAGCATCTCTTTACCATCGACAAACAACCCGATCCGATTCTCTATATCGACGACCTGCACAGTTACAACCAACAGCAAGGCCTGGCCCTGAGCGACGAAGAAATCGCTTACCTGGAAGAGGTGAGCGCCAAAATGGGGCGTAAACTCACCGACTCGGAAGTATTCGGATTTTCGCAGGTCAACTCGGAACACTGCCGCCACAAAATTTTCGGCGGTAAATTTATTATCGACGGAGAAGAAAAGCAGGATTCGCTGTTCGGCATGATTAAGGAAACCACGGCGGCTCACCCCAATCGGGTGGTGTCGGCGTATAAAGACAACTGCGCCTTCCTGCAAGGTCCCGTAGTCGAACAATTCGCCCCGGCCACCCACGATAAACCGGATTTCTACGAAACCAAAGACTTCGAGTCGGTGATTTCCATCAAAGCCGAAACCCATAACTTCCCCACCACCGTCGAACCTTTTAACGGCGCGGCGACCGGATCGGGCGGGGAGATTCGCGACCGGATCGCCGGCGGTAAAGGCGCCTTCCCGATGGCCGGAACGGCGGTGTATATGACCGCTTATCCCCGGTTGGAAGGCGGACGGGAATGGGAAAAAGCTACGGAGGAGCGTCCGTGGCTGTACCAAACCCCGGAAGACATCCTGATTAAAACCTCCAACGGGGCCTCGGACTTCGGGAATAAATTCGGACAACCGCTGCTGTGCGGAAGCCTGCAAACCTTCGAACACTTCGAGAACGGGAAGAAATTCGGCTTCGACAAAGTGATCATGCTGGCCGGTGGGATCGGGTATGGTAAAAAATCGGACAGCCTGAAAGATAAAGTGGAAAAAGGCGATAAAATCGTCCTGCGCGGCGGGGATAACTACCGCATCGGTATGGGC
>JAJQAW010000185.1:3869-6027 GCA_021203585.1 Rikenellaceae bacterium | reverse complement strand
AGCGGCCCTAGCCTACGCCTGTCAATCGTTCGGGTTGGACCTGGCTGTTTATATGGTGAAGATCAGCTATGAACAGAAACCCTACCGGCGTTCGATCATGCAGACTTTCGGGGCACAAGTTATCGCCTCGCCCAGCATGTCCACCCAGGCCGGCCGAAAAGTGCTGACCGATACGCCGAATCACAACGGCAGCCTGGGAATCGCGATTTCCGAGGCAATCGAACTGGCTTTGCAAACCCCCAACTGCAAATATACCCTGGGCAGTGTGTTGAACCATGTGGCCTTGCATCAGACGATTATCGGATTGGAAGCGGAGAAACAGATGGAACTGGCGGGCGAGTATCCGGACATTGTCATCGGCTGTTTCGGCGGCGGCTCGAATTTCGCGGGAATTTTCTTCCCGTTTCTGCGGCATACCCTGGCCCAAGGACGGCCGTACCCGGTTTATCGCTGCGGAGCCCGCTTCGTGTCCGAAACTCACGCAAGGAATTTTTCAATACGATTTCGGGGATGAAGCGGGTTACACCCCCTTGTTGCCAATGTATACGTTGGGTCATGGTTTTGCTCCGGCCAATATCCATGCCGGGGGATTGCGCTACCACGGAGCGGGCACGATCGTGAGCCAATTGCGCAAAGACGGCTATATGGAAGCGGTGGATATTGCTCAACTGGAATCTTTCGCCGCCGGTACGTTGTTCGCCCAAACAGAGGGGATCATCCCGGCTCCGGAATCCTGCCATGCCATTGCGGCGGCTATCCGGGAAGCCAACCGCTGTAAAGAAGAGGGCACGGGTCAGACCATCCTGTTCAATTTATCCGGACACGGGTTGATCGACATGACGGCTTACGATCAATACCATCAGGGAAATCTGGTGGATTATGAGCTGGCGGAAGCCGTTATCCGGCGCAGCGTGGACGGATTGGAACAGATTATCGGTTGAAAACCGGGCCGGGATCATCACCTATCCCGGCCCGGTCGGTTTTCGGCCCTTCCCGAAGGCCCGGGCCGCGCGGACTCGTTCCGATGCGGCGCATAAGACCGGGCGGAGCGCCCGGCATCGTCCGGTAACCAGGACCACAGAGCCGGTTTTTATGCACCGACCGTCCATGCGATTTCCGTGATCCAAGCCCAAAGATTACCGATGATCACATGCGCCGGATTGGCAGGATCGATGATGGAAGAAGCCGCCGTCAAATTCAGCAGGTAACCCCCCGAACCCGCATTGACATTGCTCCAGATATCGCAGTCCCCGCAAACGATGATCCGCCGGGAGGGATTGACGGCCAGGACATAATTCCCCGGAGTACCGCCCTGGGATAATAACACAGGAGTAAAGCCGGCAGCTCGGGCGTTGTCCGGAACGAGCGTGCCGTAGGTATCGTCCCGGCAGTTGTAGCTGAAATTTTGCTCCACAGTTCCGAAAACCCCGTCCTGGATGAAATCCGGCGCCTGATCCGCGGTAAAAGTATAAGCCGCAATGGTGGTTCCGGCCACGAAATTCAGGCCCAGGGTCTGCATCATATTACTGTTGGTGGCGCTGTTGTCGAATTGAACGATCAGCACCCGATTCTGCTGTTCTTCCAGCCATTGCAAAATCCGGTCCACGTCGGATTGTTGCGGGTTGGTCAGGTAAGTCAGGTAGAGCACCTGCGAATTCTGGTACGCCGTAGGAGGCATGGTGTATTGCGTGTTGACTCCGGAAATAATTACCCCGTCCACATCCACTTTTTGTCCCAGTCCGAAATTAGTTCCCTGGAGCAGCATATTGACCACTCCTAAAGCCCGCTCGCCCGCAGAGAATATGGAATTGAAAGGTCCCAAACGATAGTCTCCGAAAGTCCCGATCTGGACGGTCGCATTGGCGATGCTCAGCCAACCCTGGTAGGAAGCCGTTCCCTGAGTAACCGTCAGCACTATGCGCAACCGTCCGGCCACCACAACCAGATACAGCGGTCCGGCCCGGTCCGGATCATAATTCTCCAGGGCGGTGAAACGAATTCGGGCACCGTCGGAACTGATCGCCGCACGGACAATGGCCTCGGGATCCTCGAATTCTTCTCCCAGTGTGATCGATCCGGCCAGGGAATCGAGGGTTCCGTCGGCGGCCCGCCCGCCCCCCTAGCCGGCAGCGGGGGCGCGCGGGGCGGGGGGGGGTCG
>JAJQAW010000185.1:0-3859 GCA_021203585.1 Rikenellaceae bacterium | reverse complement strand
CCCCCCAATAGGCCCGGTAGCTCTCCAGACTGGTGTCGACGGACACCTCGGCCGAAGCGCCGGCCGAATATCCCAGCCGGACGGTACGCCGGGAGACCCCGAAATGATCGATTCCGTCGAAGACCATATACAAATCTTCTTCGTTCCACACCACGATTTCCGCCTGGATTTGCGAGGAAGGATTGACGGCCGCCTCATCGTCCGTAGACCAACCGGGGACCTGTACTTCGGTAATATGAAACCGGTATAAATGGTTGCGGAGTACCTGACCGAAAAGATCCTGCCGATCGTCGTCCGGTACAAAATCCAACCGGTAATAGGTGGTGACTCCACTCCCTTCATAAATGCCTCCGATCACCACGGCGGTCGATCCGAGGAGTCGATCCGAAGAGGGAGTGATGTCCGATTCCGGAATATAAACGGAGGCCTGTACGCTATTGTCTTCCGCCTCGACCGGGACGGTATCGATCTGCGGCAAGGCCCCGGCGGGAACAGAGACGGCCGTCACGGTGTGATCCGTCGTCCGATCGGGGATCACCTGCAACAGATCCATAGCCCGATAGACCCGGACCGAAGTCAGCGTAAAATTCCCCGCGCTGTTGATCACGTCCACCCGGGCTACGGAACGGATCAGGGAAGTGACCGGAGCCGTCGCATCCCCGGAAATTCCGTCCGGAAAATCCAGCACACCGGACATCGGCAGAAAGCCGGAAAAACCGGAGGCGGTGAAATCCTCGGTCAGGGCTTCTTTGACTTCCTCCTCCGACATGCCCAAAGTCAGAGGGTCCGTAGCCCCGGATACATTGGCCACCAGGTATATCCTCAGGGGATTGGCAGAAAGCAGGATGCGGGCCAAAAACTCATAGTCCGCCGTCGTGGATTCCTGAATGGAATATCCCGAGACGGCGTATTGATATTGAAAACCGTTTCCGGTATTCTCCAGCACCAATAGGCTCACCTGATTCAACCCCTCCTCCTGCACGGCGCGGCTGAGCGAGGAACTGCCCGTACTGGGTATTTTGACCCTGAAATGGAGCCGGGCCGTACCCTCCTCCGGAAGCAGTGCCCGGAAGGAATCCTTCACACACCCCGACCAAAGAGCCGACAGCAGAATAAGTTGTATGATAAACGGTATTTTTTTCATAAAAAACAAATCAATCCGGCTGCAGCGTATTGCGGCTAAACCGGTATAGACACCCGGGGAATGTTCTTCTTTCAAGCCCCGGAAAGCGGATCAACCGGAACGGTATCCCACCGCTCGATCGAAACGGAGTATCCGTTATCCCGGAAGAGAATATAGACGGGAACCGTGACTTCATTGACCCCCTCGACCCGGATTCCGTTTTCGAGGAGGAATTCGGCCAGGGAAATTTCGGCCCGAACCCCACCGTCCGTACCCCGCACGCGAAGCACCATATCGGTATAGGACGAGAAACGCAGCAAATGAACCCGATAGGACAACACGTCCGAATCGGTATCCGAACTCCAGACGGGAAGCAGTACCGAGTGTTCCGGCTGTAGATTCAGCCGGAAATCATACCCGACGGGAACCGGGTCGATTTCCAGAATTCCCTGTCCGCCGACGCTCCAGGAGGGTACCGTTCCGTAGCCTGCCAGGTAGACTTCCAAGTCGATGTGTGCCGAGACAAAATCCAACCTCTCCGTTTGCGGGCCGTAGGATTCGACCGTTACGGTTTTTGCCGCGTAGTACAAGGAATCGAAATTTTCCATCGTTTCCCCGGCCAGCCACTGCGACTGGTACAACCCTGCCCGGTCCAAGGTCTGAGGGTGAAGCACGGTGGAATATTCCGCCGCATTGGCCCAGCTCACCAAGGTATAGTCTCCCGGGGCCAGATCCAGGGAAACTCCCTGAAAAAGCGCTAACGCCTGCCGGGAAAGGGAACGGCTGTCGACCAGATCACCCGCCGCGTCATACACATACAACAGCAGATGGTCTATTTTTTCGGGAAAGATATCGGTATCGCCATTCCCCGGATAATAGAAAGTCACCCGGTAACCCGGCTCCGGACAGTCGCTCCGGTCCTCCCGAATGCAACTAGCCCCACACAGGAAAGCCAACAGGGCAACCGCAGCAGCGTATACACCCGCTCGATTCATCCGCTCAGATAATCGGCGATACGTTGACCGTTCTCCAGGGTTCGATTTCCACGTGCACCCAGACATTCACTTCTTCCGGCTCCGGAAGCAGCGTCAGGTTGTCGTCGGTGAAAGAGAGGTTAGCTATTTTATAGATCGTATTTCGTTCCAAAGCCGTAATTTCGGTATTCCCGTCGCGGTATCCGGTTACGGTCAGGTATTGGTCCGCCACTTCGCCTCCCGCCGCGGTGGTGACCCCGGTCAGTTTCAAAATGATGTGCGGCACCGGTGCAGAGTCGCCGAAAACCTGATAAGCCCACGTTCCGTTGGCCGGCGTAAAGGCCGTGCTTCCGGCCGCCCGGTCTTCTACCAAATCGTACAAGGTACTGTAATCGGCGTATTTGAAAGCCGCATCGTTGGTTACGTCGTAATTATCTGTATTCGAGCCGTTATTCATCGGAGCACGGTTGGTCAGATCGAGCGACAAAGGGAGTTCCTGGTACACGTTGTTCATGTATATACCCTCCAGCGTAAAGTTCAAATCGCCGGTATAGGTAATCTCCACGATTTCGATGCGAGCCACGATGGGCGATATCGTTACGTTGGCATACATATCGCCGACTTCAGGCGTATTGGTCCCGGTCCAACCCGTATCGTTGGCCGTATATTCCTGCAATGCGCTTTGACCGTCCATTACCGTAATCAACCGGTCGCCGGTCGGGGTATCGCCGATTTGCGGGTAGGAGACCTGCTGAATATCCAGCAGGACGTTTTTAACCGCGGAAAGGCGTTGCCCGATGTTTTGCGGGAATTCCGGGTAGCGTCCGAATTCGTCTGCCGAGTTGTAGTTGCCCGCAATATAGACCTGGGTTATCTGAGTTGAAATTTCATCGATCACCACTCCTTCTTCCAGTTGCTGCAGGGTAAGGTCTGCGCCGCTTTCGGCCGCTGTCAGCACGTCGTAAATCAGCGGGTCGCTGCTGCCGTCCAGAAAGTAAATCAACGCGTCGTATAGGGTTGCCGTCGTATTGGAAGCCGAAGGCTCGTCCGAGCGAGATCCAGTGGTGCCGTTGCAGGAGGTCCGAATGCTCAAAAAGGCCGATTTGGTATCTCCCTGTTCCGGGATTCGGCTATCGGAAGAGTCACAAGCGGAGAGAACAAAAGCGATAAGGAATGAAAGGTAAAATAATTGTTTTTTCATATTTTCGTTTATAATTGGTTTTTATTGATTTCGTAATGTTCTTGTGGCCAATGGCGTGCATTTTTTATGCCATACTAACCCGGTAGAAACAAACTGAAGATTAGCTGGAAATAGTTCTGATGGGGGCAACCGGAGCCTGAAGGAAGAGTCATGGACGACATAAACCGCAGGTTCCGAACGAGGCAGCGCATGCAAACCGGAATCTGTATCCGCTCCGCGCTCCAATGCGACATGGAATCAATCCGGATTTGGGCCTGTTGGTCCCACCGGAAAAATTGACTTTCGATTGTTCCGGCAGAGGAAAAGAGGACCGAGGCCGGAAAGACTACCGCATGTGGATACCTAAAAATTCCGCAGCGCGGTCCGTTGGAATTCGACAAGCCACCGTTTCCCAGAGGGCGCTTTTAGCTGTTTCATCCGGTAAGAGTAAGGGAATAAACTTACCGATGAGATCCGGCTCCAACTAGAAAAGCCTTTCCGGCGCAAATATAATGGATTATTTGCTATTTCTATGGATATAATAAAACATTCTGTGGATTTTTTTATGGTCGAATCTTAACC
>JAJQAW010000128.1 GCA_021203585.1 Rikenellaceae bacterium | reverse complement strand
CCGCCGAGGTCCACCACCATGTGTCCTTCTGGTGCCTCCACGTCGAGTCCGATCCCCCGGGCGGCAGCCATCGGTTCGTAGATCATGTACACCTCGCGGCCTCCGGCATGCTCGGCCGAATCGCGTACCGCCCGCAGTTCCACGTTGGTACTGCCCGAAGGTACGCAGATCCCCATCCGAAGAGAAGGACTGAACATACCTCCGCCCTTGGCCTTGGTCATTTTGATCATTCCCCGGATCATCATTTCCGCTGCCGTAAAATCGGCGATCACACCGTCTCGCAACGGACGGATCGTTTTGATATTTTGGTGGGTTTTTCCGTGCATTTGACGGGCCCGGCTCCCGATAGCCATCACTTTACCGGAATGTTGATCGATGGCCACGATCGATGGCTCGTCCACCAGGATTTTGCCGTTGGATATGATCAGCGTATTGGCGGTGCCCAGGTCCATCGCCAGTTCTTGTATCAGAAAAGAAAATAATCCCATTCGTTTGGTTTTTGAGGATAAACGGTTTGGCCGGAACCTTTAGTGTTTAAAATGGCGCATGCCGGTAAAGACCATGGCCATGCCGTGAGCATTGCAGTAATCGATCGAATCCTGATCGCGCACCGATCCGCCCGGCTGGATAATCGTTTCCACGCCTTGGGCATGGGCCAGTTCCACGCAATCGGCGAACGGAAAGAATGCGTCGGAGGCCATGACCGCCCCCCGCAGGTCGAACCCGAAGGAGCGCGCTTTTTCAACCGCCTGCTTTAGGGCATCGACTCGGGAGGTTTGCCCGATGCCGCTAGCCAGCAGCGTACGGTCTTTGGCAAATACGATGGCGTTGGATTTGGAATGCTTGACCAAGATATTGGCAAAAAGCAAATCTTGCAGGCGAGTCGCATCCGGCGATTTTTCGGTAACGGTCTTCATCTCGCTGTCGCGTCCACCCAACGGCAGGTCGCGATCCATTTCCGCCACCCCGTTGAGCAACCGACGAAACTGTTTGTCCGGAAGGGACACCGGCTTTTGCCGCAGGATGATGCAGTTTTTCTTGGATTTTAAGATTTCCAGTCCTTGCGGATCGAAACCGGGCGCGATCACCACCTCGCAGAAGAGTTTGTTTACCTCCTCGCAGGCCGGCAGATCGAGCGGACGATTGGCGATCAGCACTCCCCCGTAAGCCGATACCGGATCGCAGGCCAGCGCCGCGGCATACGCCTGGGCAATCGTTGCACGGGTCGCTACACCGCAGGCATTGTTGTGCTTGAGTATGGCGAAAGTCGGCTCCTGGAATTCGGCGATCAGGTGGACAGCCGCATCGATATCCAACAAATTATTGTAGGAAATCTCCTTACCGTGGTATTTTTCGAACATCGCCTCCAGGTCACCGTAGAAAGTAGCTTGCTGGTGCGGATTCTCCCCGTAACGGAGCACCGTGCCTTGGGTTTCACTGCTTTTAAAGGCCGGTATTTGTTCTTTTCGGTGGAAGTAATTGAAGATTGCCGTATCGTAGTGAGAGCTGACATTAAAGGCTTGAGCGGCAAAATATCGACGTTGCTCGAGGGAGGTTTCCCCGTTTTGGTTTTTCAGCAGCTCGTACAGTTCGGCATACTGATCCACCGAGGGAACGATCACCACATCCCGATGGTTTTTGGCGGCCGCACGGATCAGCGAAATGCCGCCGATATCGATTTTTTCGATAATGTCCTGTTCCGGCGCACCGGAGGCTACGGTCTGTTCGAACGGGTAAAGGTCCACGATCACCAGGTCGATTTCCGGAATCTCATACTCACCGAGCTGCTGCGCATCCTGCGGATGATCGCGGCGGGCCAGAATTCCCCCGAATACCTTCGGATGGAGTGTTTTGACCCGGCCTCCCAAAATGGAGGGATATCCGGTCAACTCTTCCACCGCCCGGGCTGGTAGGCCCAACTCCTGGATAAACTGCAGGGTTCCCCCGGTAGAGTATATCGTGACGCCCTGGTCGGCAAGCAACCGGACAATTTCCTCGAGACCGTCTTTGTAAAAAACAGATATTAAAGCGCTTTTAATCTTTTTCACGGGATAATCATTCGTTTTAGAAAATATACCCTGCAAAGGTAGAAAAAACCTCCCGTTTTTTATGAAAGTATCTGTCGAAATTCTTAATTTTTACTACCATAAAGAGACCGAACGAGCAGAAAAATTTTTCAACCGCGAGCAACAATCCCTCCGCTTGGGAAATCCCTGGAATCCGAACGGCAGGAATCGGGTTGGTAAAAATTTCCTACCTTTACGTTTTCAAACCTTATGCGAATGGCAGGTAAAGTTCATCAAAAGGCGCGGTGTGCGGTCATCGGTTCAGGAAGTTGGGCGACCGCGTTGGTCAAAATATTGCTCGAAAACGAATCCCGGGTCGGTTGGTATATCCGCGAAGCGGAAATTCGGGAAAATCTGGCGACAAACGGCACCAACCCCACCTATCTGACGGACGTTCATTTCCCGATCGATCGACTGTCAATCTGGGGAGACATCGACCGGGTGGTCGAAGAGGCGGAAATTATCGTGCTGGCCGTTCCTTCGGCTTTTTTGAAAGCTACGCTAGAACCGTTGACCGTATCGCTTCGGGATAAATTCATTCTCTCCGCCGTCAAGGGAATCATTACCGACGAATACATCACCGTGGCCGAATACATCAATCGTGCTTACGGATTGCCTTTCGATCAAATCGGGATTGTTTCCGGCCCCAGTCATGCCGAAGAGGTGGCCCTGGAGCGGCTGACCTACCTGACGGTGGTCTGCAAAGAGCTGGAAGTTTCCTGGATTATCGGAGAAAAAATTCAAGCCCCTTACATCCATGTGGTCTATTCGACCGATATTTATGGAACGGAATATGCCACGGTACTGAAAAATATTTACGCCGTGGCGGTCGGCATCTGCCATGGACTGGGGTACGGAGACAATTTTACCGCCGTCATGATCTCCAACAGCGCCTTGGAGATGGAGCGGTTTATGTGCGAAACTTACCCGGCTGAGCGGAATATGAATGCCTCCGTTTACCTGGGCGATTTGCTGGTCACCTGCTATTCGCAGTTCAGCCGTAACCGTACTTTCGGCAGTATGATCGGCAAAGGTTATTCGGTCAAAAGCACCATGGTGGAGATGACCATGGTTGCCGAAGGTTACTATTCGGCAGCTTGCATCCGCCAAATCAACAAACAATACGGTGTACGCATGCCTATCGCCGATGCCGTTTACAACATCCTGTACGAAATGGCATCGCCCCGTAAAACGATCAAAAACCTGGCTAACGAATTGATTTAAACGTGGAATAACTATGAGCAAGATGATTCAATTGGACATCGAAAAGGTCTACGGCTTTGTACCCGAAAGCGAAATTACCGCACTAAAAGGAGAAATGGAGCGGTACAACCGGATGCTGCACGACCGCAGCGGAGCGGGAAGCGATTTTCTGGGATGGGTAAATCTGCCCGGAACGGTGACCGAACCCGTACTGGAATCGATCGAACGGGCTGCCGCTTCCCTCCGAGAAGTGGCCGATGTGGTGATCGTCATCGGCATCGGAGGTTCATACCTGGGAGCCAAAGCGGTACTTACTGCGCTGAGCGATAATTTCGATATGCTCCGCACGGAGCGCGAAAATCCGCTCCTGGTCTTTGCCGGACACAACATCAGCGAAGATTATTTCCGGGAATTGTTCGCGGCTGTCCAAGACCGGAGGATCGCTGCCATCGTCATTTCCAAATCGGGAACCACCACCGAACCAGCCATAGCCTTCCGGCTGGTAAAAAAAGAGATCGAGCAACGTTACGGCAAAGAAGACGCCGCCCGGCGCATCGTAGCGGTTACGGATCAAAAACGGGGAGCGCTGAAAACTTTGGCCACCCGCGAAGGGTACCGGACTTTCGTGATTCCGGACGATGTAGGGGGGCGGTTCTCCGTCTTCACACCGGTAGGTTTGTTGCCGTTGGCCACAGCGGGTATCGATATCGCGGCTTTGATCTGGGGTGCTAAGGATATGGAAAAAGCCACAGCCGAAGGAGTTCCTTTCGAACAAAATCCGGCTATGATCTATGCCGCGGTGCGTACGGCCCTCTACCGTCAGGGTAAGAAGATTGAAATTCTGGCCAGTTACGAACCGAAACTACGCTACATCGCCGAATGGTGGAAACAACTTTACGGAGAGAGCGAAGGAAAAGACGGGAAAGGTATTTTCCCGGCCAGTGTGAGCTTGACCACCGATTTGCATTCGATGGGCCAATACATTCAGGATGGGGAACGAATCCTGTTCGAGACCGTTTTGAGCGTGGACCAACCGGAATACTCCGTAACCGTGGAGACGGATCCGGACGATCTGGACGGATTGAATTTCCTGGCCGGCAAACGCATTCACCAGATCAACCGCATGGCCGAATTGGGCACGATGCTGGCCCACGTGGACGGAGGGGTTCCGAACCTTCGGATCGAACTGGAAAAAATCGATGCCTACCAGATCGGCGCTTTGTTGTATTTCTTTGAAAAAGCGTGTGGGATCAGTGGTTATGCGCTCGGCGTCAACCCGTTCGATCAACCGGGAGTGGAAGATTACAAGAAAAATATGTTTGCCTTGCTCGACAAACCCGGCTTCGAAAAAGAAAGCCAGGCGATTAAAAAACGTATTTGATCCCAAACTCTCTGTCCGGGCAACAGCCACAGAACTCCGCATCCCCGCATACCGGATGATGCGGAGTTTTTCTTTCCGGCTCTTCTGCTACTTATAAATCTCGCATTACGGCGATCTGCCAACCCGTAAAAAGTATTCCCTGCCGATCCAACCGATTGCCTTCGCGCCTCCCGGAAAGGAAACTTGTCCAGGGATCGAGAACATCTCGGACCGCTTACCGCGAATTAGGCTCCCGCCCGGAGCATTTCATTCCAGATCAAAGCGGCCGCACCGAGAATCGCCGCATTTCCCTGCTCGATGCCCGAAGGAAGAACGTCGACTTTATTCCGGAATTGTGTCATCATGTACTGCTCCATGTACCGTTTGGTCGGCTCGAAAATGTAAGGCCCCGCTTTGGTCAATCCACCGAAGAGGAAAATCGCCTCCGGCTCTGTGATCAGCACCGCATTGGCTAGGGCTCTTCCCAATTGTTCTCCGGTGTATTCATACGCCTCGATGGCCAGCGGATCGCCGTTCAGGGCGGCATTAGTGATCATTTCGGCAGTCAGATCGTTGTAGGAAATGTACCGAAATTCGCTGGGCCCCATTTTGTCGGCCAGTAGTTTGAATACCGTGCGTTTGATGCCGGTGGCCGAAACGTAGGTTTCCAGACAACCTTTGCGGCCGCAGCCGCATACCCGGCCGGTGTGGTTGATGATCACATGTCCCAATTCGCCGGCAAATCCGTAGTGGCCGAGCAACAATTCCCCGTTGATCACAAATCCGCTGCCCAATCCGGTTCCCAGGGTAATGACCACAAAATTGTTCAGATTTTTCGCGGCTCCGTAGATTTTTTCCCCGAGTGCGGCCGCGTTGGCGTCATTGGTCATCACGACCGGAAGAGCCGGAAAAAACCGTTTGAACTTTTCGACAAAGGGGGTCACTCCCGGCCAGGGCAAATTGGCCGGATACTCGATCGTCCCTTTGTAATAATTGGAATTCGGTGCACCGATCCCTACCCCGATGATTTCATACTCGAATTCGACTAACCGCAGGAGTTGCTGAATCCCCAGAAATAGTTCCTCCTGGTAGCGGTCCACATCAGGATGCTGCTGGGTGGACAACCGCCCCTGTCCGTAAATCTTTCCTTCGTCGCAAACCAGTCCGAACGCCGTATTGGTTCCACCGATATCGATTCCTATAACGATTTTTTTCATACCTACATGAATTTGACAGGCTCCTTCCATCATGTAGCGGAGCTGAGGCCCGTTATTCTACAAATTTAATCATTATTTATTGAAGTTTTCGGGCTATCTTTGCCTGAAATTTTGAGCAACTATGAATTCTTTGCAGGAACTTTTAGCCCTGATGGAGAAGGCCGTCAGCGAGCTCCCTCTCCCCCCGGAACCAGCTC
>JAJQAW010000232.1:5732-6049 GCA_021203585.1 Rikenellaceae bacterium | reverse complement strand
ATACGGGGTGTCTATCGATCAGATTTGCCGACTAAATAACATCACCCGGACCACTACCCTGCGCCTGGGCCGCCGGTTGCGGATCAAATAAAAATATCGCTGAATAACTATGACTTTGCGAACAAAAAGGGTGTCCTGCAAAGGGACACCCTTTTTACTATAATCTCCTGGGAAGCGGGCGGAGTAAGAGCGCCGCAATAAAAAGTATCCGGTCACTTATTGGTTTACGGCCGAGGGCCGAAGAGGGTAGATTTTTTCGGATTCCGTAACCAGCCATACTTTCTGAGCCGTGAAACCATCGCCGGCGAGGGCGCGTT
>JAJQAW010000232.1:0-5722 GCA_021203585.1 Rikenellaceae bacterium | reverse complement strand
TTCCAGGCGGTCTTGGAGGTGGAAAAGAATATCCAGCGACCACACCCGGGCCCCGACAGGTATCGCCTCGTCCAGGAGCCGTAGCAGGGCGGTTTCCCCGATGCAGTTTGCCTCTTGCCGGGAAAGAGTGAGCGTGTTTTTTTCAACAGCAAAGCCATCAATTTACCGTAATGACGCCAGGCGCCGGGATGGGTAATCTCGCAAAAATCGTTGAGAAACCGTGTGCAATAGGGTACGAAGCGGTCGGGAGCCGAAAGAAAAGCCCGTTCCAGGGCGTAGGCCGCTCGGAAGGGTATTGCTCCCCGATGCGATTGCCGCACCAGGTTCATGACCAGACCGAACAGTTCCTGTTCCAGGATCAGTTTTCCTCAGGTTTCGGCGCAACCGCTTTCGAAGCGTTCGGAAAAAAGGGCTGCCACATCGGTTTCGGTCATGCGCGTGGGGAATTAACGGATGCCGAAACGGTAAATAATCTGCTGCCGGTAATTCTCTCCGGGATAGAGGGCTGCAGAGGGAAAATCGGGATGATTCGGAGCGTCCGGGTAATTCTGGCATTCCAACGCCACTCCCGCGCGGTTTTCCAACTCTTTCCCGGTTTTGTCCCTTCCCAGGCCTTGCAGGTAGTTGCCGGTATATACCATCAGGCCGGGCTGGGTAGTGAGAACGGTGAGCAATCTGCCGCTGACCGGATCGTACAACTCGGCCGCTTCCGACAGCCGACCCGGTTGCCAGCCGTCGATGATCCAGAAATGATCGTATCCGTTGCCGAAGCGAAGCTGCTCCGTATCGGCTTCGATTTCTTGGCCGATCGGCTTGAATCGGGTGAAATCCATGGGAGTTCCGGCTACCGGCGCTTGTTCCCCCAACGGAATCGATCCGCTGTCGGTAGGAAGGTAGCGGGAGCAATGGAGCTTGAGTTCCTGCGAGAGGATGTCGCCGCTTCCCTCGCCGCGCAGGTTGAAATAGACATGGTTGGTCAGGTTGACCAGGGTCGGGGTATCCGTTTTGGCATGATAAGTAATTTCCAGCTCGCAGGGTTCGTTCCAGTCGTATACTACTTCTACGCCGACCGAGCCCGGATACCGTTCTTCTCCATCCGGGCTGATGTAGGAAAAAACCACCCGGTTCACCTCGACCCGGCTCTCCCACAGTACTTCTCCGAAACCCTTGGGACCTCCGTGAAGGTGGTTTCGTCCGTTATTGGTGGCCAATTTATATTCCTTTCCTTCGAGTGTAAACCGGCCTTGGGCAATGCGGTTGGCAAAGCGGCCTACGGTTTTGCCCAGTGCGCCGGAGTCGCCGAAATAATCGTGAAAGTCGGCATACCCGAGCGCAACATCCTCGATGGTACCGGTTCGATCCGGTACGCCGATCCCGACGATAGCGGCTCCTAGGTTGGTCAATTGGACATATGCTCCTTCGGCGTTGGTCATGGTATAGAGGATAACCGCCTCTCCCTGGTCGGTAAACCCCCAAACGTGTTGCTCGATGTGGATCATGGTTCGTAGCAATTTTTCGATCGATACCGCTCGGGTTTCTATTCCCACAGATTGGACGGGTATTTTCCGGCCGCGATCAGTTCGTTCAATTGGGCCACTACCGCCGGTTTGTCCTTTTTGTAAGTTACCCCGAACCATTTGGCCTCGGAAGAAAGAACCTTCATGGAAGCCTGGCCAGCTGTAATCAATCGATTTACCATCAAAGGGATAAAGAATTCCGCTTTCAGGTTATCCTGGTTTTCCGTTAGAAAGGTCGGAAAATAGGCTTCCGAGTATCGGAAATAATCCGGTGTAAAACCGAACATGTTCATCGATACCAAACTGTCCGCCGGCAAGGTATGATCCCCCTGTTCGTCCCGATAAAAAATCCGGTCGGCATCCTGAAAAATTTGGGTGCGCTCCACCATATCGACCAGATTGCCCTGTTCGTCCATCGAACATACGCCGCGGGATACCGACCCGTGCCGGGAAAGGGTATTGCCGATTTTATATCCCATCATGCAGTACTTATTCTGGCCGCCGGCCAGTTCCCGAAGGTATTCTGCCATGCCTCGATAGGCTTCGGCTCCGTAAAAATCGTCGGCGTTGATGACTGCAAACGGTTCTTGCCGGATTGCACTGGTGCCCATCATCACCGCATGGTTCGTACCCCAGGGTTTTTCGCGTCCCGCGGGGACCGTATATCCCTGTGGAAGGGAATCCAATTCTTGGTAAACAAAGTCCACTTGGATTCTTCCTTTGAAACGGTCTTCTGAAAAGACTTCCCGGAACTCTTTTTCAAAGCTGTGCCGGATCACGAAAACCACCCGTCCGAATCCGACACGAATGGCGTCATAGATGGAATAATCGATAATCGCTTCGTTGTTCGGACCGATTCCGTCCATTTGTTTGAGCGAACCGTAGCGGGAACCCATTCCCGCTGCCAAGACCAATAATGTCGGTTTCATATGGAATTGATTTTGTATTTTAAACCCCAAACTTAATAAAATATCTTAAAATATTTTCCATGGCCGGGCCGTTTACCACGCAGAAACGGTGCATCGAGTCTCCGCTTTTCGGATAACGGGGAACGGAGCTTCCCGGAACTGCTATCCGTTGTGCCGGTTAAAAACCCGAAAAGGAAAAGTTCGGCGCTCGTCGAGAAGACTTTCGGCACGCGATTTTTGTCTGGCAAAAGAACTCGGTCAACCGGCCGGTGCGTTATGAATTCTTGATAAATTTACATAAGTTTGCATCGTTTTACAGACGCCGATGAAATTATCCGATAATCTTACGGCGTTTTTCCGGGCTTTCCGGACTAAAGTCAGAATCAGTGCCCGGGATTCGCACAACGACAGGGAAAAATGGTATATATTTCTCTCTCCGTTGAACATTCTTACGGCTTTATTTTCTTTGGTGGTCGTACTTTTTGTCGTGATGATTTCGATCGTAGCGTTTTCTCCGGCTTTGGATTTTGTTCCCGGATACCAGGGCAACCATGCCCGCAATCTGCTGATCGAATACAACATGAAACTCGATTCGCTGGAAAATCAATTGGTGTTGTGGAATAATTGTTACGAAAATCTGACCCGCATTATGGACGGCAGAGCGTCGCAGAGCACGCCCAATCCGGAGCTGGATTCCGCTTCGCTCGAGCGAGTCGAAATTCCGTTGATTCCGGAAGACTCCGTGCTGCGCAGCCAAATAGAAGGCAGCGGCCCCTATGCCTTGAACCCGCAGGCTCCTACGACGGAGCACAGTGGATTCCAGGGACTGTATCCTCCCGTAAAGGGAGTGGTCCGGGCCGGTTTCGACCCCAGAGCCGGTCAGTATGGAACGGATGTTGCCGTAGCGGAAAATCAACCGGTCATGGCCATTCTGGAAGGGGTGGTCATCTATGCCGGCTGGTCTCCGACCCAGGGAGGCGTGATTCATATCCTGCATCCGGGAAATATGATTTCGGCCTATCTGCATAACGCTAGTTTGACCAAAAAAACCGGAGACCGGGTCTATTCCGGCGAGGTAGTCGCCTTTACCGGTTCTTCGCTGGAAAATGAAACGGACGCCGGGTTTACCGAAATTCAGTTGTGGATCAATGGCACACCGGTAGACCCGGAAAATTATATGATTTTTTAGGCGGGTAAACCCGAAAGAGTAGGTACCATAAGCGTATTAATAAAGCATGTCTAAACAACGCATTGCGATTCTGGGTTCGACCGGATCGATCGGAAAACAAGCACTGGAAGTAATCCGGGAAAACAAAGAGCTTTTTCAGGTCGAAGTGCTTACTGCCGGAAATAATTGGCAGCTGCTGGTCAACCAGGCCTTCGAATTCAACCCGAATTGTGTCGTGATCGCCAATCCTTCCTACTATCCGAAAGTTCAAGAGGCCCTGGCCCGTGTCCAGGTCAAAGTATATACCGGAACCGAGGCGCTGGAACAAGTCGTACAGAGCGACAGTGTGGATGTGGTGATTTCGGCACTGGTCGGTTTCAGCGGATTATTCCCCACGGTAGCGGCTATCAAAGCCGGCAAAAAAATTGCGTTGGCCAACAAGGAATCCCTGGTGGTAGCCGGGGAGATCGTCATGCGGTTGTCCGAAGAACATCACGCCCCGATTCTGCCCGTCGATTCGGAACATTCGGCCATCTTTCAAAGCCTGGTCGGAGAACGAAGCCAAATCGAGAAAATTATTTTGACCGCCTCCTGAGGGCCGTTTTTACATACGCTCATCCGTAAGATGAAGGAGGTTACGGTCGAAGATGCTCTGAAACATCCGAATTGGACGATGGGCGCTAAGACAACCATTGATTCGGCCACGATGATCAACAAAGGATTCGAGGTGATCGAGGCCAAATGGCTGTTCGATGTAGATCCGAAAGATATCGAAGTGGTGATTCATCCCCAATCGATCATTCATTCGATGGTCCAGTTTACCGATGGAGCGATCAAGGCTCAACTGGGGCATCCGAGTATGAAAATACCGATTCAGTATGCCCTCACCTTTCCGGAGCGGCTACCGATGAAGGGCGAGCGGTTCAGTTTTTTTCGGGAAGGTGGTAAAGTTTTCAATTTTTTCGACGTGGAACCGGCTCGTTATAAAAATCTGGGACTGGCTTATCAGGCCCTCCGCATGGGAGGCAACGCACCTTGTGTGCTCAACGGCGCCAACGAGGTGGCGGTGCACGCCTTCTTGGAGCGTAAAATAAATTTCACCGATATGACCGCAATTCTGGAGAGTGCCCTCGAAAAAGCCCATATGGTCGATGCCCCCACGCTGGACGATTACCGATTGAGTGACACCGAGGCCCGGGTGATTGCCGCCGAGCAGGTAAAAAAAATAAAGAATTCATGACATTATGCTGATAAAAATCCTTCAATTCGTATGTGCCCTTTCATTGCTGGTGATTATTCACGAGCTGGGACATTTTCTGTTCGCTAAATTGTTTAAATGCCGGGTAGAAAAATTTTATCTTTTCTTCAATCCCTGGTTTTCTCTTTTCAAATTCCGAAAAGGAGAGACGGAGTATGGAGTGGGATGGCTTCCGTTGGGCGGTTATGTTAAAATTTCAGGTATGGTGGACGAATCGATGGACACCGCCGGTTTGAAGGAAGACCCTAAACCTTATGAATTTCGCAGTAAGCCGGCTTGGCAGCGCTTGCTGATTATGGTCGGCGGAGTATTGATGAACGTGCTCCTGGCCATCGGCATTTATACCGGATTGAGCATGGCTTACGGAGATAATTATTTCGCCACAAAAGATATCAATGCCGCTTACGGTTTCGAATTCAGCGAATTCGCGCAGGAAATCGGTTTTCGAAACGGCGATCAAATCCTGGGCGTGGATGGCCGCCAGATCGAAAACAGCGCGGATATCTTAAAAGAAATCGTCTTCAACCAGGCTCAGAGTGTCCAGGTAAGGCGTGCCGGGCAGACGGTCGAAATTCCGATCTATCCGCAGTACATTTCACACCTGTTGAACGACGCGGCATTCGCACAGCCCCTGGTGCCGTTGATCGTCCAGGAGGTATCGGCCGGCGGAAATGCCGAAGCGGCTGGCTTGCAAGCCGGTGACCGCCTGCTCAGTCTGGACGGTAAACCGGTCAGCGTGGTGAATAACCTGATCGCCCTTCATCCCAATGAGACCTTGCCGCTCGAATTCGAGCGCGACTCGGCGGGTGTTGCACGAGTGATGCAGACGCAGGTGACCATTAGCGAAGAAGGGATGATCGGTATCGTATTG
>JAJQAW010000192.1:5404-6073 GCA_021203585.1 Rikenellaceae bacterium | reverse complement strand
CGTATGCCAATACGACGAAAAAGACAGTATCGGCAAGCGCTACCGCCGTCAGGATGCCATCGGAACCCCGTTTTGTATTACGGTAGACCACCAATCCGTCGAAGACCGCACCGTTACGATTCGTCACCGCGATTCGATGGAGCAGGAGCGGGTGCCCATCGATCGGCTTCTGCACTTAATTGGCCAGGCGGTCAGTTTCCGTCCGTTGTTTAAAAAAATTGTCACCGAATAGGAAACCCTCATGGCCCTCAAGCCGAAAATCGACGAAACTCAATACAAGGAACGCCTGTTTTCCCTGTTTCCTGAAATGTCGGGGGAATGCCGGGATCTGATCCGGCAACATACCACGATCAGCTACATGCCCAAAGGCAGCTTCATCTACCAGGAAGGAGAAGTTCCGAAAGGATTCATCTGCCTGCTGGAAGGGAATGCGAAAGTGGTAAAAATAGGCATTAACGGTCGGGGGCAGATCGTTCGTATGGTGTGTCCCAAGGGAATCTTGGGTTATCGGGCTTTGTTTGCCGAAGAAAGTTACCGGTCTGCGGCGATCACGTTGGATGATAGCGTAATTGCCATTATCGACCGATCCATTTTGTTCGATATCATGCGGGAAAATGCCGAATTATCTCTGCATATTCTCAAACTGATTGCCAGTGAATTGGGATTATC
>JAJQAW010000192.1:2928-5394 GCA_021203585.1 Rikenellaceae bacterium | reverse complement strand
GGATTATCCAATCTGCGAACCATGACCCTGACCCAGAAATACATTCGCGGACGATTGGCCGATTCCCTGATTTTTCTGATCGAAACCTACGATTTTGCGGAAGACGGTACGATCGACGTAACTTTATCCCGGGAGGATCTCGCTCAACTCTCCTCGATGACCACTTCGAACGCCATTCGGACCTTATCGGCTTTTGCCGGTGAAGGGGTGGTGGAGTTGGTCGGTAAACGGATCAAAGTGCTGGATTTGGAACGGTTGAAAAAGATCAGTGTGTTAGGCTAAATCTACTTACAATATGAAAACAAGAGAACAATTAGAACAAAGTTTGCAGAGTATTTCCGGCTTCAAAGCACTGTTTAAGGGATTATTCGGTGGAGGACGCGCGAAAAAATCTTTTGAGATTTATTCGAATGCGGAGCAAAAAGGGGTTTATGACCTAGTTGCTTTACGGAAAAACAGTCACGAAGTTTCTCATTATGCCATTTTTGCCTTTTCCAACCAAGGGAGGGACCATTACTCCGGTTGCACTGGAAACGCTTCGGGAACGGGCAAAAGAGATTCCGCTGGGAACGATCCGGTATGAATCCATCGGCTACCTCAAGCTTCAGCCTTGGAGAGGCGGAGAGAACTCTTTCGCCAATGAAAATAAAACCATCACTACCATAGCCGAGGAATGGCCGGATATTTTTGTTTTTCCGGTCGCGGTAGGAAAAGCTGAAAATCTGGATTGTCCCTATGTAATTTATGCCCATCGGCAGGGAGAGGATTGCATCTATCCCGTGCAGGCTAAAAAGTTAGTATAAGAAAAAGGAGTCCTGAGGGACTCCTTTTTTGGTATCCAACCGAGCGATCCCGGAACTAAAAGGTTTGAATATCCAGTTCTTTCGCCAATAACGGTCCGACGTTTTGAGCGAAAGATTGAAAATGTGCACTCTGATCGTGCTTTTCAAAGGCTTCCTGGTCTGCATACTCTTCGTACACTAGGAATCGGGTAGGATCGTCCGTTTCCCGATAGAGGCTGTAAATTAAGTTGCCGGGCTCGGCCAGGGACGACTCGACGAGCGGTTGCGCAAGAGCCAGGAATTCCTCTTGTTTTTCTTTTTTAACCTGAATTTTGGCGATCACGATTCTTTTCTTCATGGAAATTCTTTTAGCTGAATGATATATACTTTATCTTTTCGGTCGGTCATTAAAACGTTCCGGTCAGACCGTAGCCTTGTGTGACGCAAAATACCTGACTGTAAATATGAAAACCTTCCCGGGTGGTTTCGATTTTCCGATTGAGCTGTAAGATCGGATATCCGGACTTTACCTGGAAATGCTCCTGAAGCCGTTTATCTGCTTTGATGGCGAAAAGTTGCTGGGCTCCGGCCTGTACTTAGATCTGGTACTGGGTGCGAAGCAATTCGAAAAGCGATTTATTCTCCAGGTCGAATCCGGTAAAATTCGGCAAATCGAGATTGGGCAGCATCGTGATATCGAAAAAAAGCGGTACGTCATTGATAAAACGCATCCGTTCGAAATAGATGCAATCGCAGTGCCGTTCCCGATCCTCCAAGGGGTATCCGAAGGCCTCACTTCACGGCCGGATTTCGGGTCGGACGATCATTTTTGTCCGCAACGGTTCCTGTCCCACGGCGGTCATGGTTCCAGACAGGGATAGAATATCCAAGCTTTTAGGAGCGCCTTTGACGATACTGCCTTTTCCTTGCTAGCGGATGATAAAACCGTCTTCGACCAATTGATCCAACGCTTTTCGGACCGTCGGACGCGTCATCCGATACCGGGCGCATAACCGATTCTCGGAAGGCAGTAAATCTCCGGAAAGATAGGTCTTGTCCGCGATCTGTTTTCGCAGCGCTTCGTAAACCATCTTGTATTTTGGAAATTCCGGCATTCTGTACAGAAAATAGGGGTTCGATTATTTTCGACCGAAGTCTTTCGGAATGCGCAGAAAAGCTGCGGCTATACCACTGGGAATCGTGCAAATCATCACCCACACAAAAAAGGTTCCATACCCCACCGCTTCCTGGATCTCCCCGGAAAACATGCCGGGTAGCATCATTCCCAGCGCCATAAATCCCGTACAGATGGCATAATAGGCCGTTTTATGTGGACCGTCGCTGAACAGGATCAAGTAGAGCATGTATGCCGTGAATCCGAATCCGTAGCCGAATTGTTCCACCGCGATACAACCACCGATGGTCCACAAGCTTTCCGGTTGGGTATAGGCCATAAAAACGTAGACCGCATTGGGCAGATTAATAGACAGGACCATGGGCCAAAACCAGAACTTCAACCCATTTCGGGAGATCAAAATTCCCCCCAGAATACCGCCTACGGTCAGAGCGATTACCCCGAGAATGCCGTAAAGTGTTCCGACGGTTTCAGCCGACAGGCCGAGCCCACCGACCGAACGGGGATTGAACAAAAACGGTTGAGCCAGCCTGACCAATTGAGCTTCGG
>JAJQAW010000192.1:0-2918 GCA_021203585.1 Rikenellaceae bacterium | reverse complement strand
CGGAATAACAGCATAAATGCCAGTGAGGCAACAAGGCCCGGTTTGCGGAAAAACGATAGGAAGGAATCCAGAAAGGACCACAATAGGTTTCGGTTATTCTGTACGGGAAGATCGGAATCCGGCCGGGGAAGAACCCGGCTGTGGTAAGCGGCTATCGCTAAAAACAACAGAGCCATCAGTCCGAAAGTTACCGCCCAGGCATATCGCATGTTTCCCAATAAATTCGGCCGCGCCAGGTAACCGGCCAATACGACGATAAATCCCTGACCGGTTGCCGAAGCGATCCGGTAGAATGTACTCCGGATACCGACAAAAAAAGATTGTTCTTTTTCAGACAGGGCCAGCATATAAAAACCGTCCGCGGCGATATCGTGGGTTGCGGAACTAAAGGCCATCAACCACATAAAAATCAGACAGTAACGGAAAAAATCCGGACCGGGTAGGGAAAGCCCGATTGCGGCCAGGGAGCACCCGAGAGCGGTTTGCATCGCTATGATCCACCATCGTTTGCGTCGGATCAGATCTACCAACGGGCTCCATAAGGGCTTGATAACCCATGGGAGGTAGAGCCAGCTGGTATAAAAAGCGATATCGGCATTGGAAAATCCCAGCAGCGCGAACATCGCTACCGAAGTAGACATCACGATGACGTTCGGAATACCCTCCGCAAAATAGAGCGTAGGAATCCAATACCATGGATTCCTACTGTGGGTGCGTATGGGACGGTCGTTGGCCATCGGCACCGTTTAATTTCCCTGCTCGCTCATGAACTTAACCCGTACCATCCGGATTTCCTCCTTGGTATATTCCGGTCCCAATTCATCCTGCGCTTCCTGCAGCGAATCGGTTTGAGCATCTTCGCGAAAGTAATCATAAATGTCCTGTACTTTGTCTTCGTCGATTACCTCGTCGATCATATAATTGATGTTGAGTTTGGTTCCGGAGTGAACAATGGCTTCGATTTCGGTCAGTAACTCGTCGATGGTCAGGTTTTTGGCATTGGCAATGTCCTCGAAATCCATTTTCCGGTCGATGCTCTGAATAATGAATACCTTATTGGTACTCTTATTGACCACACTTTTGACCACCATATCCTGCGGGCGGATGATGTCTTTATCTTCCACGTAACGTCGGATGAGATCGACGAATTCCTTGCCGAATTTGCGGGCTTTCCCGACCCCCACTCCGGCGATATTCTGCATCTCTTCCAGGGTGATCGGGTATTGTACCGACATATCTTCCAGGGAAGGGTCCTGGAAAATAACAAAGGGCGGTAGATTATGTTTTTTGGCTACCTTTTTACGCAGGTCTTTTAACATGGAGAACAGTTCCTCGTCCGCCACTCCGCTTTTTCCGGTCGGCATGGCTGCACTATCTTCGTCCAACCCGTCTTCATACTGGTGATCCTGGGTGAGCATGACCGAGTAGGGGGCTTTCATGTAAGCCTCCCCTTTAGGGCTAACGAACAGCAATCCGTAATTCTCGATGTTTTTATCTACAAACCCCAAAATCAAAGCCTGCCGGAGCACTGCGTTCCAAAATTTGCTGTCTTTTTCCGCCCCCGCTCCGAACCATTCGATTTTGTTGTGTTTATAGGATTTGTTCAGCGCATTTACTTTTCCCGTAAGGATGCTGATTAGGTATTCGGTTTTGAATTTATCACCGATAGCATTCAGGGTTTCCAGCAGCATCAGCATGTATGGCTCTCCTTCGAACTGCACTTTAGGATGGGTGCAGTTATCACAGCATCCGCAATTGGACTGGGTGTATTCTTCTCCGAAATAATGTAAGAGCGATTTTCGTCGACAAATCGAAGATTCGGCGTAAGCTACGGTCTCCATCAGCAGGAGTTTTCCGATTTCCTGTTCGGCTACCGGTTTTCCTTGCATGAATTTTTCCAGTTTTTGGATATCTTTATAACTGTAGAAAGTCAGGCAATGTCCTTCGCCGCCGTCGCGGCCGGCACGTCCGGTTTCCTGGTAATAGCCTTCCAGACTTTTCGGAATGTCGTAATGAATGACATACCGCACGTCGGACTTGTCGATACCCATTCCGAAAGCTATGGTGGCCACGATGACGTCCACATCTTTGTGGATAAATTTATCCTGGTTGGCGGCCCGGGTGGCGCCGTCCATGCCGGCATGGTAGGCCAGGGCTTTGATCCCGTTGACTGTTAACAGGTCCGCCAGTTTCTCCACTTTTTTTCGGCTCAGGCAGTAAATGATGCCCGACTTGCCCTCGTTTTGCTTGATGTAGCGAATGATGTCTTTCGTGGCGTTGGTTTTCGAGCGGATTTCATAATAAAGATTCGGTCGGTTAAAAGAGGATTTGAAGACCGAAGCATCCGACATGCCCAGGTTTTTCTGGATATCCATTTGCACTTTTGGAGTCGCCGTTGCAGTCAGCGCGATCAGCGGAGCTTGTCCGATATCGTTAATGATGGGACGGATGCGTCGATACTCCGGCCGGAAATCGTGTCCCCATTCCGAAATACAATGCGCCTCGTCGATGGCGTAAAACGATATTTTGATTTTTCGGAGAAAGGCGACGTTATCCTCTTTTGTCAGCGATTCCGGAGCAAAATAAAGCAGTTTAGTTTTGCCGGAAAGCACGTCTTCCTTCACCTTAGCCACTGCGGCCTTGTTGAGCGAGGAGTTCAGAAAATGAGCCACGCCCTCTTCCATGCTGAAGGTCCGCATGGCGTCCACCTGGTTTTTCATCAGCGCGATAAGCGGGGAAATGATAATCGCCGTTCCTTCCATTATCAGAGCAGGCAGTTGGTAACAGAGGGATTTTCCGCCACCGGTCGGCATCAGGACGAAGGTGTCTTGACCTGACATTACATTGTGAATCACAGCTTCCTGATTTCCTTTGAACTGGGTGAATCCAAAATAGGGCTTCAGGTGTTCCAATAAGGA
>JAJQAW010000035.1 GCA_021203585.1 Rikenellaceae bacterium | reverse complement strand
TTCCGGAATGGTCAAATTCCGCGACCGACGCAATTCCATGTAATAATCATCGTCTTTTTCCTGCTCTTCGGTCACGGTTTTAGCGTGCTTGTATTTCATGAGTAATTTGGCATGGCGCGGACGGCAATCCGGAGCCGAACTGCTGACAGTAACCACCAGCGGAAGGGGACAACTAACGGTTTCCACTCCCGATTCGAGCCGGCGAACGATGACCAGTTCTTCCTCCTGAAAACCTTTTATCTCTTCGGCATAAGTTACTTGCGGCCAGCCCAGTTTTTCCGCTACCTGAGGTCCTACTTGCGCGGTATCGCCGTCGATGGCCTGGCGGCCGGCAATGATCAGATCCGGTTCAATTTTGCGAATGGCGCAAGCCAATGCATAGGAAGTGGCCAGCGTGTCCGCACCGGCAAATTTACGGTCGGTCAACAGAATACCGCCGTCCGTACCGCGGAACAATCCTTCCCGAATGATGTCTGCCGCACGGGTCGGTCCCATAGTTAAAATCTGGATCGTGGAACCGGGATTCATATCCTTCAGGCGGAGCGCTTGTTCCAGGGCATTGAGGTCTTCCGGGTTAAAGATCGCCGGGAGCGCGGCACGGTTCACCGTCCCGTCCTCTTTCATGGCGTCTTTTCCCACATTTCGGGTGTCCGGCACTTGTTTCGCCAACACGACGATTTTCAATGGTTTTTTCATTTCTCGTATCGTAAGTTTTTAAGTAGTTCGGGTTGAAAAGCCGATAATTCTGCAAGATTTAAATAATTTTGCAAATTACCTAAAGATCGCGAGCGGGTATTTATCCGCTCTCGATCTTTGACCGATATTTCCGGCCCCTCCGCACGGGCTATTCCATCGAATCGGTCACCGCCGGTCCGGCCCATGTTTGTATCGTTTTTCTCTTTTGAATGCTTGGGCGATGATCCATTCTAACTGACCGTTGGTACCATTCATCACCGGTCGCTTTTCGACCGCTTCCCAGACCTTTTTGCCGATCCGTAAAACGATTCTACTTCATTCCCCATCCCGTTTGCTTATGAATACAGCGTTCCGGTATTCCGGCGATGCTCTTATTATCGGATGTCTGCCGGTAAAAGGCTGAGCATCGCCGCTTTTTTTGATTCTCCCGTTCGACACTCTTCTTTTTACCGAACATTTCGTGCGCCGTTTCTACCATGGATACCGCCCCTTCTACTATTTTTCAACAGATCACCACCGCCGTGGCAGTCTTTTGCCGTTGTAAATAGCATCTACAGTATCCAAAAAAATCCGGTAATGACTACCGGAAAATTCGGTAACCCATGTGCCTAATTCAATAAATCCATGGCCGCTCCGAGCCAGGTATCGACATCTTCCGGATAGTAAAAAGGCGGGTGTCGATTCTCACTGCGTCGGTGTCCCAATCGAACGATAACCGCCTGCTTCTCCGGAATTACAAAGATATACTGGCCCAGGATTCCTCGAAAATAGGGAATTTGTTCCCCCCGGTATTCCAATATCCAGAATTGATATCCATAGACCCGGTTCGGTTCTCCCCGCTCATCGATCAACCAGGAGGCCGGACGAGTGGCACGGTCGATATATTCCGGAGAAATGACCGGCTCTCCGTTCCACATCCCCCTGCGGAGTACCAATTGCCCCAGCCGGGCAAAATCCCGGGCGTTGGAATTAAAACAACAGTAGGCTTTTTCAAAACCCTCTTTATGATCCAGACTCCAGAGGGCGTCGCGCTCGGCTCCCAGTGGGGTCCACAGTTTTTCCGATGCATACTGGCTGAGGGGTTTTCCGGTTGCCGTTTCCAGCAAAAGAGCCAAAATTTGAGTAACTCCGCTTTGGTAAACAAAGCATTCCCCTGGTCGGACATTCTGTCGGATTCGTTAGGTTTGACCGACAATATCTTTTCCGTAATAGGCTTCGGTGGTCAGAGAAAACAAACCGCTGTACCCCTCGTCCCACTCCACTCCCGCGCTCATGGTCAATAAATCCTCGATCGTCAAATCCACTCCCTGGAAGGCGCCGAATTCCGGTAGGAAATCTTGTACCGGTTGCTTCACGCTACGGATCAAGCCTTCATCCAACGCCGCGCCGACCAATAAGGAGACTATGCTTTTGGCCATCGAGAAGGAATTGCTGTAGGATTCCAGACCATAACCATCCCAGTACCGCTCGAAAAGAAGCGAATCCTGCCGTACCACTACAAAAGCAACCGTTTTATACCGTTCAAAATCGGCTATCCACTGCTCATCCAACTGACGGGTTCCATACCGGACGGAGAGAGGCCAGGGCTGCGGATCGCCGGCCCGAACGGTACGGTTTTCGAAAATCGAATACTGGTCGATTTTCGGATAACGGTGAACCAACGCCCGCCGGATATATCCATGTCCGAGCCAGAAAAGAAACACAATTATCCCGGCAATCAAAGCTGCGCCGATCCATGCTATCCCGTGTTTTTTCTGCTTTCTTATCGATCCCCTATTTTAGGCCTTGCAAAACGGCTTCGATTTCAGCCACTACCCGCTCTGCCGAGTCCGGAATACCCAGAGCGAGCATATTCTTGCGCATGTGTTCCAATTTTTCCCGGTCGGCAGCCAGGGCGATCGCTTCCGGCAACACCCGCTCTATCGCCTGATCGTCCGGGATCAACACGGCTGCACCGACCGAAGATAAGGCCTTGGCGTTGGAAGTTTGATGGTCTTCCGCCACGTGGGGCGAAGGAACAAAAATGGTCGGCTTTCCTGCCAAAGACAATTCGGAAACGGTGGAAGCTCCGGCCCGGGAGATGACCACATCGGCCGCTGCCAAGGCAAGGTCCATCCGCTCGATGAAAGCTCCGCGCCAGATGCCCGGCAATACCTTTCCGGCCAGCTGTTCATTCAGACTGCTTTCATAGTATTTTCCGGTTTGCCAGATTAGTTGTACCTCGTTGTCGACCCGATTCCGATCCAGCCACTGCATAACCGCACGGTTCAACGTACGTGTCCCCAGACTTCCTCCTACCAATAAAATAATCGGAATATTCGGCTGTAAACCAAAATAATGCAGCGCCTCCTCTCTTTTTGAACCGGTATCTCCCAAATGTCCGCGCAACGGATTTCCGGTTTTAACAATGCGCTCCGGCGGGAAAAAACGATCCATATGATCGTAAGCCACACAGATGCTCCGGGCTTTTTTGGCCAGTATTTTATTGGTTACACCGGCGTAAGAATTCTGTTCTTGGATTACTGTGGGGACCTTCATGCGCTGGGCCGCCCAGAGAATCGGGGCACTGGCATAACCGCCGAATCCGGCGACCAAATCGGGCTGGAAGCGCCGAATTACCGTTTCCGCCCGCCGGATACTCTGGAATACTTTGAACGGCAAACCCAGATTTTTGAAGGACAATTTGCGTTGCAATCCCGCAACGGGCAGTCCCACCACCTCATACCCCAATGCAGGAAGCTTCTCCATTTCCATTTTACCCTCGGCACCGACAAAAAGGAGTTCCACGCGGTCGTCGTATTTCCGCTCGAGCGCTTCGGCGACGGCTACTGCGGGATAAATATGACCGCCCGTACCGCCTCCGCTTAGAATGATTCTGAGTTTATCCTGCATGTTCGGTTTTTTTCAGTGCGTTTTCTTTTTCTTCCATTTGTCGACTCACTCCGATGATTACCCCCATGGCCATACTGATAAAAATAATGGAGGTTCCCCCCTTACTGATCAGCGGCAACGGTTGTCCGGTAGTGGGCGCCAGATCCACGGCAACGGCCATGTTGGTGACCGCCTGTATGATGATCATTAACCCCAACCCCAGCACCAGGAAGTTCGGAAAGGCCGTTTCGCATTTCCGAGCTACTAGCACCGTACGGGAAAAAACCCATAAATAAAGCAGCAACACGGCCATAGCGCCCAGGATTCCATATTCTTCCGTAATAAATGCATAGGCAAAATCGGAATACGGAAGCGGAAGATGGGTCCGTTGGGTACTATTTCCCGGCCCTTTTCCCAGGATCCCGCCGGATGCGATAGCGATCTTTGCCTGTTGCACCTGATCGTATTCTCCGCTGCTGCGTGCGGTCTCGGCTTGTTCGGTCTGCGGTTTATGACCGATCCCCAGTCGGCTGAGCCAGGTATCGGCACGTCCTACTCCGAGGGTCTTCATTCCGGAAACGACCAGCAACAAGGCCAGGAAAATCAGAATCAACAAACGTCCGATTTCCCGCACCCGGATACGCCCGATAAACAGCATCAGCAGGCAGGTGATGAACAGTAGCGCGGCCGTAGAGAAGTTGAAAATCAGGATGATCGCACAGACCAAAGCTACCGGTCCCAACACCGGAAGGGTCTGACCGAAAAAGATATCCAATTGTCGGTCCCGCGGCCGGCCCCTCCGCCAATCGCGGAGCAGAAATGAGGGCAACAGTTTAATTTTTTCAATGTATTTCTGACGGACCGCCAGCTCTTGTGCCAAAATAAATATGACGGAGAATTTCAAAAAATCCGAGGGTTGGAACGTAATTCCCGTAAACGGAATCTTGATCCACCGGTAAGCCCCGTTGATTTTCTGTCCGATGCCCGGTACAAAAACCAACAGCATCGATACGATGCTCAGTATGAACATGAGCCGAGCGTATTTATTATAATTTTCGATGTTGATCAGATGGACCATCCATACAATGATCAATCCCACCACGATAAACCGAAATTGTCCGATCAACTCCCGCCACGTATTGATTTCGGTACGGGCATATACCAGAGCGGCTGTCGAAGAGTAAACCACCAGCAGGGAAATCACGCCCAGCAGGGCAAAAATAATCCACAATGCTTTGTCTCCCCCGAACAATTTATCGATGTGTACTTTACGCGCCATAAATTCCTTTTTTATTTCAATGCCGCAACCCATGCTTTGAATTGCCGCCCCCGGTCTTCGTAATTCTGGAACAGGTCGAAACTGGCGCAAGCCGGAGAAAGCAACACCGCATCGCCGCTACGGGCCAAATCCACGGCCGCACGCATGGCCTCTTCCAGGTTATGAGTGTCCCGGATTACCGGAACCACCCCTTCGAAGGCCTCCAGCAATTTCCGATTGTCTGCTCCCAGGGCCACCAACGCTTTTACTTTGTGGGCGGCCAATTCCATAAGGGGCCGGTAATCGTTGCCTTTATCGGTACCGCCGGCAATCCAGATGACCGGGCGGGTCATACTTTCCAGCGCATACCAAACGGAATCCACATTGGTCGCCTTCGAGTCGTTGAGGTAAAGTACACCATCGATCTCGGCCACCGGTTCCAAACGGTGCTCTACGCCGGAGAATTGCTGCAAGGTATTCCGGATGCCTTCCGGATCGACTCCGGCGATCAGGCCCGACAGGATGGCCGCCATCGCATTGTACGTGTTATGGATTCCCTGAATTTTCAATTCCCGGACGGGCATCTCAAATCTTTGGCCGTTGTAGGCCGCCCGGATGGTCCCACCCTCGAGCCACGCACCTCGGCTTACCGAATGGCGCACACTGAAGGGAAGCCATTGCATGCCGGTATATCGTTCCCGGTTTTGCGTGGTGATGGGATCGTCGTCGCAGAAAATGAAGGTTTGCTCCGGCCCCTGATTTCGGACAATGCGAAATTTACTGTCCACATAATTTTGGAGCCGGTTCTCGTAACGGTCCAAGTGATCGGGAGTAATGTTCATCAATACAGCTACATCCGCCCGAAAATCATGCATCCCGTCCAGCTGAAAACTGCTCAATTCCAGCACATACCAATCATGCTCTTGCGTGGCCACCTGGTAAGCCAAACTTCGGCCGATATTTCCGCCCAGTCCCACATCCCATCCGCCTCTTTTCAAAACCTCGAAGACCAGGGTTGCCGTCGTGGTTTTGCCGTTGCTTCCGGTGACGCAGATGGTTTTAGCGCGGTTATACCAACCGGCAAACTCGATTTCCGAAACTACCCGGATCCCCTTCTGCGGTATCGCCCGTACGATGGGAACCGTATCCGGAATGCCCGGACTTTTGATCACTAGATCCGCCGTGAGCAGAAGTTCGGGCGTGTGCCGGCACTCCTCGAATGGAATGTCCCAGGCTTCCAATTTTTCTTTATA
>JAJQAW010000106.1 GCA_021203585.1 Rikenellaceae bacterium | reverse complement strand
GGTTGCGGTTTTCGGTGGTTAATACGGCTAAAGCGATGGAATTGAGTTTTGACTCTTCGGAATCCCCGCGCGAAGTGAGGACACACGGGACTTTGGCCCCGTATACCATACCGGCCATGGAGGCTTTCGCCAATTTGGTAGCGGTTTTAAAGAAGGTGTTCGATGCGTCGAGGTTCGGGAAGACCAGGCAGTCGGCATCGCCGGCTACCGGGCTGTCGAGTTTTTTGATCTTCACCGTTTCGGGGTTAATCGCCACGTCGACGGCCAGCGGGCCGTCGATCACTCCGCAACGGATTTGCTCGCGCTCCCACATCTTGGAAATAATCGCTGCATCCACACAGGATGGAATCGAAGGCAACATTTGCTCGGTCGAGGCGATGATCGCCACCCGCGGAGCCTCGTTGCCCAACAGGCGGGAAGTCTGAATCAGGGCGTTGGTGATGAAAATCTTTTGTTTCAGATCGGGATCGGGAATGATCGCCACGTCACTCACCAGCAGGAGTTTGTGGTAAGTCGGCATTTCCAGTACCGCAACGTGGGTCAGAATCGATTTAGGCGGCAACAGCCCATAATCTTTAGAAAGGATGGCCCGCATGTATTTGTCCGTACTCACCGTTCCCTTCATCAGGATATCGGCTTCCCCGGTAGCGGCCATGCGCACCGCGCGCAGGGCGCACTCGTAATCGCCTTCTTCCCGAACCACGCGAAACAGATCGGGATCGATGCCGTGTTGTTGGCAAAGGGCTTCGATCACCTCCGGATCACCCACCAGAACAGCTTCTACGATGCCCACCTGTACAGCCCGATAGGCCGCTTCGATCGTATGGCTGTCGGCCGCATACGCCACCACCATCCACTTCTTCTTATACGACTTTGCCGCCTCGAGCAGCTCGCTCAGTTTCGTGATCATACCTAAACACGTCTTTTCGGTTATAATTTATAAGAGTTTTACCGATTTCCCACACAAAGATATCTAAATTAATACAAAAAATCGCAAACTTCCTTTTAATTTTAAACCAAAGACCGAAATTTTGATTTCAGATCAATTTAGATTCCAGCTCATTTGCTATGCGGGTCAAAAGCATTCGTTGGGAGAAATCTTTTTCTCTCTGCCCGATGCCTGGGAGAACTCGCCGTGGGCTTATTTCGGACAAAGTGAAAAAGTCCGGCGGCGGCTGCCGTCGGACTGATCGAATCGAGCTATTACCGATCAATTATTCCGGTTGTGAATCCGCCGAAAGGGGGGAATCAAACTTGTATCGGTGTTGAATCGAAAGAGCTCTGCGTCTTCCATCCGAACGGAGGCTATCAGCCCGTTGCAACGCATTTTTTCTAAGCTCATCCAATTTCTCCCGGCTGATATTTCCGTTCGGTAAATTCCGCAGCATATCTTCCCAACTGCCTTCTTCCCAATCACCGAGTACTTTCATGATCAGGCTGTATTTGCCCTGCCGTTCAATGTACGATACCGTCGCATTGGAATCGTCGGTATAAGTGAGAGAATAATTCACATTTTTCTCCCCTTCGGCAAAACTATAGAGCGAGGGGACCGTCTTGCCCTCTTTGGTGGTTTCTATGATTTTAAAAGCCTGATCCTTATCCAAAGTAAATGCATGAAGAAACTGGTCCACCAGCGATTTATTGTTTTTGATGGTAGCGGTTTTTACTAGCATCTTTAATTCTTTGGTTTCACGGTCACGGTCCATAACGACCGCCAGTTCAACCCCCGGTTCTTTTTCACAAATTTTCATCAATTTATCGAGATTTTGTTGCGATAAAACGGGTGCGGCGGTGATAAAGAGTACAGCTGCCGTGGCGAAAATAAGAAGGATTGTTTTCATAATCTGGTCGTTTTAGTAATCGGTTTGGTTTATCTGGTTCTCTGGCGTATTTGACGAAAATGGATCGAGCATATCGATCAGGGGCAGTTCCCGGTAGACCGTGCAGCGGATATATTCCACCTCTTCACGGTGGGCTTCCACAAGGATCCGAAGGATTTCGAGTTCTTTTTCTTCCACCGCTCGCAAGGTGGCTTCTACTATCGGACGGATCTGCTCGGAATCGGAAATAACCGTGCCGTTGCGCACCAGGTAGCTTCCCTCGAAAGGGTTAAATTCCGTATGGCCGGGCGTATGGATCATTAAAAATACCACTGCCGCCGCAACGGCTGCGGCCGCGGCCCAGACCCACAAGCGGCGTCCGGGCTCGACGGGCACAGTCTTTGCCGATGACCGGTTGAATTCTTTCTTCAGAGCTCCATCGAACCACATGAACATCGCCTGATAGCGTTCCAGATGTTCCGGAATGTGGCTTTGGGAAAAGAAACGAAACAATTCTTTTTCTTCCGCAAGGGTGGTAGCCCCGTCCAGAAAACGTTCGATCAACCCTTCGATATGGATGTACTGTTCTTTCATCTCTCCGATTTCAAAAATATTTCTTTGACCTTTCGGCGGGCGCGGGAAAGGTTCATCCGTACCGCTTCGGGATTGCTGCCTGTTAGTTGCGCGATCTCCTGCACTTCCAATTCGTCGATGTGCCGCATCCGCAGAACGGCTTGTTGCAGTTCCGGTAGTGCGTCCACGATGCGCATCGTTATTTCCAGATTGTCACGGTGCTACAGAAAATTGTGCGGGGTGGTGGAATCTCAAACGGCAATTTTTTCCATCGCCCGGCCCGAATCGAACTTCCGGGCTTTGATTCGGTTTAAACAGGCATTCTTTACCATTTGCACGGATAATGCAGCCGGGTTGCGTATTTCCGGCAACCGCTCCCGCATGCACCACAGTTTCATAAAGACTTCCTGAACGACATCCTCGGCGTCGGCCGTATCGTTGAGCAGTCGACAGGAGATGGTCAGTAGTTTTCCGCGCAAAGGCAGAATCTCTTTTTTGAACTGTTCCTGTTGCATGTTGTTTATATGACAATCCGTAACGGAAAACGTAACACGGTCAGTGAAAAAAAGGAGCAAACGCGCGTTTGCTCCTTTTTTTCCGTCCTAACAGATTATCTGGCTTTGTTGGCCAACCGGTAGGTATCGGCAGCGATGACCAGTTCCTCGTTCGTGGTAGCCAGAACGATCTTTACTTTGGATTCCGGCTTGGAAATAACCGTATCTTTGCCGCGTAATCCCTGGTTTACCGACTCGTCGATCTCGACCCCCATGAACTCAAGTCCCTCGCAGACAAAGGAACGCAAAGAGGATTCGTTTTCACCGACACCGCCGGTGAATACCAACAGGTCGAGGCCCTGCATTTCAGCCGCGTAGGCGCCTACGAATTTTTTGATGCGGGTGTTGTAGATATCCAGTGCCAGGCGGGCGCGATCGTTGCCTTCGGCAGCCGCATGTTCGATGTCGCGCATGTCCGACGAAATGCCTGTGATGCCCAGTACGCCTGATTCCTTGTTGATGATATCGTTCATCTTGTTTAGGTTGATGCCCTCTTTGTTAGCGATGAACAACAGGGCACCCGGGTCCACACTACCGACACGGGTTCCCATCACCAGCCCGTCAACCGGGGTGAATCCCATTGAGGTATCAAACGATTTTCCATTGACAATAGCGGTTACCGAACCACCGTTGCCGATGTGACAGGTTATGATTTTGGAATGATTGAAATCGATGCCGGTCATTTGGCAGGCTTTCTGGGCGACATACTTATGACTGGTTCCGTGGAAACCGAATTTACGGACACGGAAATCTTCGTAGTATTTGTACGGCAGGGCGTACAGGTAGCTTTGTGCCGGCATACTTTGGTGGAAAGAGGTGTCGAATACGGCCACCTGCGGGATGCCGGGTATGATATTTTCTATGGCCATAATGCCTTTCATGTGCGCCGGGTTGTGGAGCGGGGCCAACTCGAAACAGCTTTCGATTTTTTTGATGACGTCTTTGTCGATCACCGCGCTTTCGCTGAAGTATTCACCGCCGTGGGCTACCCGGTGTCCGACCGCTTTGATATCGGAGAGGGTATTCAGTACGCCTGTGGATTCATCGGTAAGGGTTTTGATAATCAGACTGATTCCGGCCGTATGATCCGGAATATCTTTGACCAGTTCGAATTTCTCTTTCCCGGGGGGTTTGTGCGTCAGCACGCCGTCCGGCAATCCGATGCGTTCGATCTGGCCTTTGGCCAACAGGTCGTGGTCGTTATTGTCGCGCATGTCGATCACCTGGTATTTGATCGAAGAACTGCCGCAATTGAGTACGAGAATAATCATTGTCGTCGTTTTATTGTAATTGTAGAATAATTTTTCGGAGCAAACTCCAGTCTAAAAGTTTTTGGTGCAGCTTTTTTTCAAAAAGGTGCGATTTTGGGCACTTTTCTAAAAAGTGCCCCGGCTAGAACTGCGACTTTTAGAAAGTCGCCCAAATCGTCGCTTTTTGTAAAAAGCGACACCAAAAACTTTTGGATTAATGGACAGCTTTGGCTTGAGCCTGGCAGCAAGTGATCGCGGTCAGCGCCACAATGTTACTCACCGAACAACCGCGCGAAAGATCGTTAATCGGCGCAGCCATCCCCTGCAAAATCGGTCCGATCGCCTCCGCATGCCCCATCCGCTGTACCAGCTTGTACGAAATATTCCCCACATCCAGACTCGGAAAAACAAGCACGTTCGCCTTGCCTGCAATCCGGCTGTCCGGAGCCTTCTTCGAACCGATACCCGGAACTATCGCCGCATCCGACTGCAACTCCCCGTCGATCTGCAAAGTCGGATCCATCTCCTTAGCCAACCGGGTAGCTTCCACCACTTTATCCACCATCTCGTGTTTGGCAGATCCCTTGGTTGAGAAACTCAACATCGCGATACGCGGTTCGAAACCGGCAATGGCCCGGGTAGTCTGACCGGTAGAGACCGCAATCTGAGCCAGTTCCGGTGCGGTTGGATTCGGATGGACCGCTACATCGGCAAAAACCATAAATCCGTTCTCCCCGAATTGCGTGTCCGGAATAAACATCAGCATGGCCCCCGAAACAACGCTCACTCCCGGCACGGTTTTAACATACTGAAATGCCGGCCGAAGCACATCCCCGGTAGCATTGTTGGCCCCCGCTACTTCACCGTCCGCATCCCCCGCTTTGACCATCAACGCTCCCAGATACAACGGATCCTCGATTAACTTTTCTGCCTGTTCCCGCTGCAGTCCTTTGGCTCCGCGCAATTGAAGCATAAGCTCCACGTATGCCTCTTTTTTCGGATTGTTTTTCGGATCCACGATCGTAGCCCGATTGATATGTTCCAGTTTGTATTTTTTTACCTGCTCGGCGATCACCTCCGGATTACCGATCAGTATCAAGTCGGCAAATCCTTCGCCCAGGATTACGTCGGCTGCTTTGATTGTCCGCTCCTCTTCCGCTTCGGGTAGAACGATGCGCTGTTTGTTAGCTCTGGCTTTCGCTTTTACATTTTCCAGAAATTGGGTAACCATCATCTGTTAAAACTGTTAATATATTAAGATTAAGATTTCATTAGCATCAAGGCGCACCACACCGCACCCAGGCAAAGTCCCAGGCTTGCCGTCAGGTAAGCCAGAGCGGTTCCGGCGGCCCCGGATTTGAGGAGTTCCAACACCTCGAAAGAAAAGGAAGAAAAGGTCGTAAATCCTCCGCAAAATCCGGCTATCCCCAGCGTCCACAAGATCCGCTCGTCCGGCTGCTGCAGGAATTTACCCCACAAAAGTCCGATTAGAAAAGAGCCCACGAGATTGACCAGGAAAGTAGCCCAGGGCCACCGCCCCGGCAAAGGGATTCCCTGAAACAGTAATCCCACCGAATATCTTGCCGTGCTGCCGACGAAACCGCCGACTCCCACCCACAAAATATTTCCCACGGTGTGCATGTTTTGCATCGAATTTGTTTAAGCGAAACCCGAGATCAGTCCTGTTTCTCTCTTAGGGGAAACTGAAATTCGGCTCCTTCTGTCCAATCCTCCGGGCATTCGGTTTCCCTGCGATATACCCGGCAAGGAAGAAATCGTGAAAATCTGACGGATTTGACACAAAGGTAAGAAAAAGAGATTAAATTTGTAAGTGAAAAGGGGTGTTTAAATACTAACAGCAAATGGCATGACGGCAAAAGCAGATTATATTACCCGGAT
>JAJQAW010000123.1 GCA_021203585.1 Rikenellaceae bacterium | reverse complement strand
TCTTGGAAATCACGTTGGCAGAACTGCCCGAACAATATGCGGTCGAACAATTGAGGCTGCTGGAGATCGATCCGGACTGGGCTTTTCCCGCTCCGCGAACGCTCACCGATTTCGACTACCTCTGGGTTTTGGAAACTACCAATGCTATGGGCGTGGAATATATTCCGGATACGCTCGGACGGGAACCCAACCTGAGCTATATCGTGGATCAGGCTTTGGGAAATTATACGGTATATTGTTTTATCACCGACCGCATCGACGGACGGAAATACACCATTACCACCTCCCTGCGGGTTACCAACATTACGGCAACCGGAATGATGGTTCTTAGTAATGTGGAGGGGTATGCACAGGTCAGTTTTATCAACTCGTTCGGAGAGGTTTCCACGGATGTCTATACCACCCGCAACGGACAACCGGCCGGTCGAAATCCGCTGTCGATTACCTCTTCCGGGCCTAACCGGAACACATGGATCGATCTGGCCAGCCACGAGCATACCATCTTTATCCTTTGCGACGACGAGACCGGAGGAGTGGTCTGCGAGCCGCTGTTGTTCACCCATATCTTCGATTTGGGAGAAATGTTCGTCATCCGGCCCGAAAAAATCCGCCCGCTGCAAATTTTCACTCCCTCCTTCGGAATGTACGATTTGATCAATAACAACGGACATTTTCACTACCGACAACTGGATACCCAGTATCCGCTGTTTCAGTTACCGGCTACCGCCTCTTTCGAGTACGATTTGTTCCCCTATTTGGCTTACAATTCGATCTCTCTGATCCACGGATACTGCAACCGGAACCAACGGTTTGTCAAATTCTCGACCGGTTCCCCGCCGGTAGTGAGTTTTTATGACTCCGGAGATTTCACCGAATTGCCGTTCAATCCCGGAGTGAGTACCGGAAAGGAAATGATTTTCGCCATCAATCTGGACGAGGACAATGTCGGAGGAAACCATCCTTATCGATGTATTTTGCAAGACACCGAGGGTAAAAAAGACCTGTACGGAGCCATGCTGACCGCATCCTCCTTTACCCCCGTCTTTGTGAGCGATCTTTCCATCCACCCGCAGTTGGACCAAGCGGATAAATTTACCTTTACGGCCAACGGAACGATTCTCCTGGCTGCCGAAAGCAGGCGGATTCACGCTTTCGGAGCCGAAGCCAATCAATTGTTCGGTACGACCGAATTGGACCTGCCTGCGGGTGAAACCATCGACCACATCGCCATCGACCAGCGATCCACTTACTTGTATGTCGGTGTGAGCGACGGTTCACGCACCGCCGGATCCGGGTCCGTGTACATCTATTCGATTAACAATGCTACGGGCGACCTTACCCTGATCGAAAGTTACCGCAATATTTCCGGACAAATCGTTGATTTCGAGTGGAAGCAAATGTCCTTCTAAACCTATTTTCCTACCGGAACGGGTGTCCCGCCCATCCGTTCCGGTATTAAACATCCTAACGCATGAGAAATTTATTACTGCCGGTTTTGCTGTTCTTATTGCCCGCTGCCGCCGCAGCCCAGCCTCCGGTTACGGGATTGACCAATACCCGCAACCTGAAGATCGAGGACATTTCCCGCACCAATGCCGGGTTAACCATCGACATCCGGGCACTGCCTTTTCCCAACCAGACTTTCAAAGTCACTTCGGATACCTATATTCAGATCGGCGAGCGGCGGATACTGCTGGAAAAATGCGAAGGAGCGGAGGTAGAGTTGCCGCTAAAAGCGGGATAATCCGGACTGCTGCGCTTATACTTTCCTCCGGTTGGCCAGGAGGTCCAGAAGGTCGATCTGGTCGTTTCACCCGCCGGCGGTAATTTCCGGGTGTGGGATATCGACTTGACCGGCAACTCGACCGGTTACCGATCGCTGTTGCCCGCCGCTGCCGCTTCCTTCGTTCCGGACACCGACCGGGATTTGCCGGAGCCCGTCTTTCAGTTCGCCCAGACTACTGTCAATCTGCATATCCTGGGTCTGCGGGAAGGCTATGATTACGAACCGCCCGTCATCGCCGTGTACCATCCTTTTTCCGGCCATATGGAAGAAGCGGAGAGTGTATCGGATTCCCCCACCGATTTAAAGTATGTCTTCCGGCAATACGTCACCACCACTTTTATGGTGAAAGTGGATAGCCGCTGGGTATTTTACCTGACCACACCGATCCGGGAGAAACGGTAGATATCTATCTGGATCTGGTTGCGCTGAACCTCAAGCGAAACCATACCGTCGGGACCGAAAATTTACCCTACATCTATTTTACGGGCCGCCATGCCGGATTGAATGTCGAGCATGCGCACCAGCCGCTGATCGTTTTCGGCGGCCAATTCAATTTCTTCCTGATGTCCAATCCCGTGGAACTGACCGCAGCCGTGAGTCCGGAAGACTTTGTCCGGAGACTCGTCGAGCATTACCATTCCCTAACGGAGCAGGTCGACCGCAATGAAGGCATGAGCCGGAGGATGAAGCAGTATGCCAAGGCTCAAATCGCGGTGGTCGGTATGCAGGCCGTATCGGAACTGCCGATGATCTACCGCTTCCGCAATCGGGGAACCGAACGGGAACACCTGGAACTGGCCGATCACCCGGAACTTTTTTCGCTGCTACACAGCTTCGATCCGGACCGTGCGGACCGCATCTATTCCTATGGCTTTTATTACGCTTATCCTTCTTTGGGAGAGAAAGCGCGCGCTGCCGGGGCAACAGACCGGCTGGCCGGTGAAAAACCCGGATACTCTTGGCTCGCGGCCCATGTGTTTCCTGCCATCGCCCAGGCTCAGCGGATGGAACCGCTCACGGAGGAGCAACAAAACGGCCTTCCGGAATTTCCCGCCTTCTACCGGGAGGTATACGAATCGACCGACCGGGAAATCCGCGAGGCTTACCAGGCCGCGATCCATTCCGACGCCTTTGAAATCCGGGAGACCCCGGATGTCGAAGCTGAAAACCTACTGGAAGCTATCCTGGCCGAATATCCGGGTAAGGCGGTATTTGTCGATTTCTGGGCTACCTGGTGCGGGCCGTGCATCCATGCCATGCGCACGATGCGCTCTTTAAAGCCCGAAATGAAAGCCAGGGATGTGGTCATCGTATACATCACCTCCGAATCCTCGCCCAAAACCCGGTGGTCGCTCATGCTCCCCGAAATCGGCGGGCGGCACTACTACCTGACCGAAGAGCAATGGGGGAAAGTCTCCGGGAAATATGGAATTGAAGCCATACCTTCTTATCTGCTTTTCGATAAAAACGGCGTATTGTCCGCTCAATTCCGGGGGTTTCCCGGAGTGGAGAAGATGCAGGAAGAATTGGAAAAGTTATGGTAACCGGCCAGAAGCCGTTGCATCCGACCCACCCGTTTTGCCCCGTACCGTGTTCTTCCTGTAAATCCCCGGTCTTCGCATGGAAAAACTGATCAAACAATACATGCTTCGGGCACAAGCGCTCGGAAACCGATTGTTCGCCGAGCGCGAGGAGTTACCTCCCGCTTCCGGGAGGTTCCCCTTCGGAAAAACTCAGCTGCTGGAGAGTTACAGCCTTGGGCAAACCCGCAAAAACCTGAACCGGCACGGAAAAAATACGATATGGATTGGGAATGGTCGCGTTTCCGGAAAAAATTACGGCGAGCGCGCCTTCAACGGCTTTGGATTCGGACAGCCTCGATTGCGGCGGCCGTAGGTCTTTTGTTGGGTCTCGGTTTGTGGTTGTCCCGCCCGGACCAGCCGGAAGCACCCGCTTATACGATTTTTACCGGCGATCACATCACGCCCGGAACGACGAAAGCCACGCTCCGGGTCGATGGAAAAGAGATCGGACTCTACGCGGAAAACAACCTTCGCACGGAGCAACGCATTGTCGTTACCGATACTACGGGCCAGGTACTGTTCGCTTCCGCCACCCATCGTTCGAGCCTGCCGCCCCGAATCCTCTCCCTGGAAGTGGGTCGGGCGGAGGTATTCGATTGTACTCTTCCCGACGGCAGCCGGGTGTGGTTGAATTCCGGTTCGAGGCTGGAATTTCCCGAATTCTTCGAGGCTACGCAGCGGACTGTCTCCTTTTACGGAGAAGGATATTTTGAAGTGGTTCATTCCCATGATTTACCGTTCGTAGTGTTGACCGACGATTTCACGGTCCGGGTGACCGGCACCGGCTTCAACATCCGCAATTACGACAACGAAGACCACGCCGCGGTCGCACTGGTACAGGGCGGAGTGACCGTGGAGGATGCAGCGGGAAAAACCATCTCCCGGTTATTACCGGGAAATGAATTGGACAAAAACCGGACGGACGACACCTTTTCCCTCCGTACATCGAACCTCCGACAAATTACCGCCTGGCGCAACGGCGAATTTTATTTCGACCAGCAGGAACTCAGTTCCATTGTCCGCCAGTTGGAACGGTGGTATGACGTGGAATTCCGTATCGATCCGGCCCTGAAAGGTTTACGCTATTCCGGTACGCTGAGCATGCGCAATAACCTGGGAGCACTCATTCGCATTCTAAAAAATACCAATGAGTTGGAATGCGTTCAGGATCCGCAAGGAGTCCTCACCTTAATCCCCGCCCCCGGAGGTACCGTTCCGGAATCGATCCGGAGGCCGGGCAGTAACAGTTAATCTTTGTACCATGTCGAATGAAAGCCTACATGATGAATAAAATTCAGCCGCTTTATTCCCCGCTTTGAGCCGGAATAAGTCCCGTATTTAATTCTACCCGGTATTTTTTCATCGGAAATTTTGTCGTTATTTTGTAATCGTAGGATAGTATATCTTAAACTCATTCCGGAATTGGAGAGCAAGGCGATCGACATAGAGAAACTCAAGGGAAGGGATGAGTCGGAATTCAGGGTATTCTATCACTCGTACTTTCCCTATTTTATCTCTTTTGCTAACTCTTTTCTGGATTCCGAAGAGGATGCCCGGGATATCGTACAGGAAATTTTTCTGGCATTTTGGAAGAGCCGGGCCAATTTCGACGACCTGATTTCAGTGAAAGCTTTTTTTACCGCTCCCTTCGCAACCGATGCCTGAATGTGTTGCGGGATTCCCAAACGCGGCGCAAGCACAACCTGAAAGAGTTAAGCCGCTACGAGAGCACCGAATACCTGGAGGATGCGGTGATTCGGGAAGAAATAGCCATGATGGTCCGCAGGGAGGTCGACAAATTGCCTCCACAGGCCCGTAAAGTACTCCGACTGGCCATGAAAGACTACAGCAATACGGAAATTGCCCAGCAGCTCGACCTCTCGGTCAATACGGTAAAATCCCACAAACTGTCGGCCTACGGACTTCTCCGTCACAACCTGAAAGAGCTGAAAATGCTACTCGGGTTGCTGTGGCTCTCCTAACCGGGTTTCCGGCGAGAAAGCGGCTTTCGCTTATTGTTTTACTGTCAAATCAACCGAATGATGAAATTACGGATCGTTTTATTGCTCTTTCTGGCGGCTTACATAAGCTCCGGAAAAGCTCAAAACCGAAGCATTCCCTTCGAAGAAACCAAACTTTGGACCGAGATCGTTGAAAAGGCCCGAACCGCTGAAAAGATTATTTTCGTGGATTGCTACACCGATTGGTGCGGTCCCTGCAAAATGCTGTCGGCGAATGTATTTACGCGAGATAGCGTCGCAGATTTTTTTCAGGAACACTTCGTCAATACCAAGTTCGAAATGGAAAAGGACGCGGACGGCATTGCCTATCGGCAGACCTGGGAAGTGAAAGCCTACCCGACCCTTTTATTTATCGACCCTCGGACCGAGCAGGTCATTCACCGCGTGGTCGGCGCCGTGAAACCGGAAGCACTGATCCAGGCAGCTCAAAAAGCGTTGGATCCCACCCTCAACCTCCGGGCTATGGAGGAGCGCTACGAGCAGGGAGATCGTTCGCCCGATTTTATGGTTTCCTATCTGGGAGCACTCCAATCCGCCGGACTGCATCCCCGGAAAATAAGCATCGCGCTGGAATACCTGGAAAGTCTGAGCGCAGAGCGGTTTGCGACCGGTTATACTTGGCAAATCCTTCGGAATCACATCGAAGATCCCCTCTGCGGTCCGATGCTTCGATTGTGGAACGAACGGTTCCATTTTTATGAATTACCGGAAGTGCCCCGGGAAGAGGTGGAA
>JAJQAW010000321.1:5933-6141 GCA_021203585.1 Rikenellaceae bacterium | reverse complement strand
GCCCTGCCGTGCGCCACACAGAACGAAGTGTCGGGAGAGGAAGCGGAACTGCTCGTAAAAAACGGCTGCATCTGTGTGGCCGAAGGAGCCAACATGCCTTCGACCCCGGAAGCGATCGAAGTTTTCCAGAAAAACAACCTGCTTTTCGGCCCGGGAAAAGCGGCGAACGCGGGGGGGGTGGCTACCTCCGGACTCGAAATGAGCCAGA
>JAJQAW010000321.1:0-5923 GCA_021203585.1 Rikenellaceae bacterium | reverse complement strand
CTGCACGGGATCATGAAAAATATTCACGCGGCTTGCGTCAAATACGGGACAGAGCCGAACGGGTATATCAACTACGTGAAAGGCGCAAATATTGCCGGATTCATCAAAGTAGCTAACGCTATGTTGGCGCAGGGGATCGTTTAATTCTGCATGGTATAGTCATATTCTACGGGAGCGGGGGGCGGATTTTCGTCCTCCGTTCTTTTGTTATTCCCGTGATTACCGGCGGGGTAGGTTGGTTTCAAAAAAATTCCGTTTTCCTGCAACCAAAAGTGTGGTGCGGTTCGTCTAATCATTGAAATCGGTTCTTACACTTTAAAATGATAAATTATGATTGCTCGTATGCTTATTCCGATCACCGTTTTTGTGGTGGTTTTTACTTTTGTTATCGTATTGATCTGGATCAAAAGCCGGGAGGCACGGCAACGGGACAAACTCCGGGCAGAAATCTACCTCAAAGCCCTCGAAAAAGGAGTGGAACCTCCGAAGGAAGTGATTCCGGATCCGCCGAAAAAGAATT
Organism: Rikenellaceae bacterium; assembly: GCA_021203585.1. Taxonomy (GTDB): domain Bacteria; phylum Bacteroidota; class Bacteroidia; order Bacteroidales; family Rikenellaceae; genus JAJQAW01. The sequence continues at coordinate 5,403 of JAJQAW010000321.1, read as the reverse complement.
ATTCGCTGCGGACCGGCGTGATACTCACCTTTGTCGGGATAGGCATCTGCTTGTTTATGTACCTGTCGGCTCCGGCGGGCAGGGAGATCCGGATGGTGGCAGGCGGTTTGGTGCCTCTGTTTCTCGGACTGGGATTCCTGGCGGTATATTTCATTCACCGCAAACTGGATATCGAAGATGAAGAATGACGCCTGGCTGGTATCGCGGGTCGTCCTGTTGGGGGATAGGAATGCTTTCGGGCAACTGGTGGAACGCTACCAGTCGCCCGTCAGGCGGTTCCTGCACAACCTCACCGGAGATGAAGAAGCGGCTAAAGACCTGGCACAGGAAGCCTTTATCAAGGCCTGGGTGAAAATTGGTTCTTTTCGGTTTTCGGCTCAGTTTTCCACCTGGATTTACCGGATAGCTTAATAATACCTGGTACGACCAGTGGCGCAGGGAAAAAGCGGCGGGACGGATGCACGACCGGATACGGTATGAAGCTTTGCCGGAGCCATTATCCCGGGATTTCGATATGGATTTTGCAGAAGCCCTTAAAATTCTGAGTCAACCGGAACGGGCTGTGATGTTGCTGTTCTTTATGGAAAATAAGACGGTAGAACAGATTGCCAAAATTACGGAGTATCCCGCAGGGACCGTTAAATCCCACCTTTCCAGGGGAAAGAAAAAACTGAAAGTATTTTTTGAAAATACCGCCGTACGACCGGCGGTAACAGGAAAATGAAACACCATGAATACGGATAAAAAAATTGAACGCATTTTTAAGGATAATAAAAGCGCAGTGGCGGATGACGGCTTTACGGATAAGGTATTAAACGCTCTTCCTGCAGGCGAGCCGTGGGCGCCGGTGCTGATCGTGGCCGGATTTTTTGTGGCGGAGATACTGCTGACGTTGATCGTGCAGGGACCGGGAATGTTCGAAGCATGGAACAGCCTGTTTGTGGAGACCGTGGAGGGGGCTGAGTGGGGGTTGGAGGATGCTTTTGCTGCATTGAGTCCCATCGCGGTCTCCGCGCTGTGTATTTGCTATGCGGCCGCCAGCCTCCTACTTAAGAGGATTTAACAGGTCGCCTTCCGGAGAGAAGCAGCACCATTCTAATTGTTTTTTAATTTCGGAACTGTAACAATTGGTAGTACACGCCGTTCTATAACAAAACGAAAAGCAGGAGTGGGTTCTGCTTCACAAAATATCTTATTTTTAGGTTAAGCGGGCAGCATGACGGAGGTCACCTGTCCGTTTTTATTTTCGCAGGACTGAAACAAGACACTTTTGACACATTAGGATTATCTTACGACAAATGGCGCATCAGTGACGTAAGAGTGTCGGCTGGCTGTGGTGGACGCACAGGTATCTTTGCGGTACACAAAACCTCAATCAGTTATGGAAAACAAAAATTACACGCAAACGATTAAAACACTTCGGCAGAGACGGGGCTTTTCACAGGAAGAACTGGCCGAAAAAGCCGGTTTGAGCCTCCGAACGATTCAACGGATAGAGAACGGCGAGACGGAAGCGCGCGGAGACTCGCTCAAAAGAATTGCGGCGGCATTAGGGGTGACTCCCAATGAAATAATCGACTGGACCATGCAGGAAAACCCGCCATACCTCAGCTACCTAAATCTCTCCGCATTGGCTTTCATGGTGATGAGCTTTTTGGGGATCCTTCTGCCCTTCGTACTGTGAAACGCTAAAAAAGATACGGTAAAAGGAGTCGATAGATTAGGCAAGCAGATCATTAATTTTCAGATAACCTGGCATATTATGGCTTTTTCCGTATTTCTGCTCCTGCTGGTTACCGTTTCGATAGCCATGCCCTGTTCGGGAGACGTCACCCCGGCTTATCTGGCGGGAAAATTTGAATTATTTGCCTTCGTATATTTTCTGCTGTTCTTTTTCAACGTCGTCCTGATCATTGTCAATCAAATCCGGATCAGCAAGGGAAGGCAGGTCAACTATATTCCCCGGATTAATTTTCTGAAATAATAAAAACCACGGGACTGCATTGGCAGTCCCGTGGTTTATGCGGATAACCGGTAAGTTTACATCCGTTTCGGTACTTCGATACCCAACAGGGACATACCGCTCTTTACCGTGCGGGCCACCTGTTCGGCCAGCAGCAGGCGTGTCGAGCGGATATCCGGGTTCTCCTCACCCAGGATCGAGTAATCGTGGTAGTATTGGTTGAATTCTTTGACCAGATCGTACACGTAGTTGGCGATCATCGCCGGGGAGTATTGTTCGGCGGCGGCGGACACCGTCGGACGGTACTCGGTCAGCAGCTTGATCAGTTCGATTTCCTTGGGCACTACCGGCTGCTCCGGATTCACTTTGTCCGCTTTCTGCACCCCCTGCTCGGCCGCGCGGCGGAGAACCGATTTGATGCGGGCATGGGTGTACTGGATGAACGGGCCGGTGTTGCCGTTGAAGTCGATCGATTCCTTCGGGTCGAACAGCATCGTTTTTTTCGGGTCGACCTTCAGGATGAAGTATTTCAGTGCGCCGAGACCTACCATCCACGATACGCGGTCGGCCTCTTCCGGCCTGCAGCCGTCCAGTTTGCCGAGTTCCTCGGACATCTTACGGGCGGTGTCCACCATCGCCTGCACCAGATCGTCGGCGTCCACTACCGTGCCCTCGCGGGATTTCATCTTGCCTTCGGGGAGTTCCACCATACCGTAACTCAGGTGGTAGATCGAATCCGACCAGTCGTAGCCCAGTTTTTTGAGGATCAGTTTGAGTACCTGGAAATGGTAGTTTTGCTCGTTGCCCACCACATAGATCAATCCGCTTAGGTGATCTTCTTTGAAGCGTTGCAGGGATTTTCCCAGGTCTTGGGTCATGTAGACCGATGTGCCGTCGGCGCGGAGCAGCAGTTTTTGGTCCAGGCCGTCTTCGGTCAGATCGGCCCACACCGATCCGTCCTCTTTTTTGAACAGTACCCCTTTTTTTAGGCCTTCCTCTACCAGCGTTTTGCCCAGCAGGTAAGTGTTCGATTCGTAGTACATTTTGTCGAACGATACGCCTAATTCCTTATAGGTTTTGTCGAAGCCTTCGTATACCCAGCCGTTCATTGTCTCCCACAGGCCGTAGACCTCCGGGTCTTTAGCTTCCCATTTGCGGAGCATATCCTGCGCCTCTTTGATGATGGGAGCCTCTTTTTTGGCCTCCTCTTCGCTCACGCCGCCGGCCATCAGCTCTTTGATTTCGGCTTTGTAGGCCTTGTCGAACTCGACGTAGTATTTGCCCACCAGGTGGTCGCCTTTCAGGCCGGACGACTGCGGAGTTTCGCCCCCGCCGAATTTCTGCCACGCCAGCATCGACTTGCAGATGTGGATGCCCCGGTCGTTCACCAGGTTGGCTTTGATCACCTCGTTGCCGTCGGCTTGCAGGATTTGTGCTACCGAGTAACCGAGCAGGTTGTTGCGGATATGGCCCAGGTGGAGCGGTTTATTGGTGTTCGGGGAGGAGTATTCGACCATCAGCGTTTTGCCCGTCGAGGCGCCTTTGCCCGGCTCCGGGGTTTCTACGATCTCGTTCAGGCGTTCCAGCCAGAAGGATGCCGAGATGGTCAGATTCAGAAATCCCTTGATCACGTTGTACTCCCGGATCACCGGACAACCGGCAAGCAGCGCCTGGCCGATCTCCTGGGCGGTAGCCTCCGGGTTTTTCCGGCTGGCTTTGAGGAATGGAAAAACCACCAGGGTCCAGTCCCCCGCGAACTCCTTGCGGGTTTTCTGAAGCTGCACCTGAGCGGGATCGATCTCCCCGTACAAGCTTTGCAATACCGGTGTAATTTGCGCGATGAAATGTTGCTCGATATTCATGGTCCGAATCAATGATAAATGACAAAAGTAGCCCTTTTTTCCCTAATCCAAAAACGCTGCTCCGGCAACTCCCGTGCCGGGCCGGAAAAGTGAAATGCAAAGGGCGGTCCGTGTGCCTTCCGTACGGGGTTGGAGCCGGTCGGATTACAATTTTAGGGCATAAAGGTGCAACGGCGGAAGAACTCGCTATCTTTGTGGACTTAAAACAAACTTAAAAGGAGTACGAATATTCCCAAGACCGAAATTCGGTACACCGACGAAGAAACTTTAAAAAAAAGATCATGAAAAAATTACGTTTTGCCTGTTTGGCCCTCTTGGCGGCCCTGACGGTAGTCTCTTGCAGCAGCAGTAAAGATGATCCCGATCCCCAACCCGGACCCGATGAAAATTATCAGGTTACCGGAGACGACATCGACGGGGTATACCTGGGTACGATGAAAATTTCCAGTCTCGGTATGGATCTGGGAACGATCGCTCAGAAGGTGTACATCACCAAAGTGGCCGGGGAGAATGACCTGATGCAGCTCCGAATTACCGATTTTGCTTTTGGAGAAACTGTCCTCGGCAACATCGAAACTTCCGCGATCCAAGTCATGAAAGTGGACGAGGATTTTCCCTTTTAGGGTAGCGATGTGATCGGTCTGGAATTGGGGTCGTGTGAGTTGGAATTGCAGGGTGTCGTTTATCCCGACGGGAAACTCGATCTGGTCATTTCCGTGCTGGTTACTGATATTCAGATGCCGGTAGATGTCGATTTTTCAGGAGAAAAACTGGAAAAGGACCTGAGCTCCGAAGCGGAGCTGATTGCTTTCGATTTCAACTCGGACGATGTGATGTATACCGAGATACAGGGAAATAAGGTGCTTTTCTATGCCGTGGAAGATTTGGAAAGCCTCGTATTCACCCCGACCATCGAAGTTTCCGAAGGCGCTACCGTTTCTCCCGCATCCGGCACGGCGCAGGATTTTTCAAAGTCCGTTACCTATACCATTACTTCTGAAGATGGGGTCGTGGCTGCTGTTTATACAGCAGAACAAGCCGGGGATGTTACTATGTTTGGATTTGAAGAATGGACGGCAAGTTCAGGAAGTGATCCGTATTATGAACCTATAGGATGGGCAACAAGTAATCCAGCAAATAGTTTACTTTCAGGTGTACCTTTTCCTGTACAACGGGATGAAAATAGTCGGAATGGAGTATACTGTGCTAAAATCCAAACTCAAATTACTAATTCTACAATTGCTTTCATTCCGAATATTACGGCTGGGTCATTGTTTTTGGGAACATTTAGTACCAATATTCTCAAACCTAAAACAAGTACGAAATTTGGAATACCATATTTTAAAAAACCACTTAAAGTCAAGGGTTATTATAAGTACGAGCCAGGAGAAGTATTTTACGACAACCATACACAGAATGACAGCAAGAAAGACCAATTGGCCATTTCTGCAGTTTTATATGAAGTTGAAGAATATACAGAATCTCTTACGGGAGAAGATTTAACCACTTCAGATAAAATCGTCGCATTTGCACAGTTTTCTAACGGGGAAAAAATTACGGAATATACAGAGTTTGAGC
>JAJQAW010000270.1 GCA_021203585.1 Rikenellaceae bacterium | reverse complement strand
TGCGGCTCTGATCCGAAAAATCTTACCATGCGAGGCGGATCCGGCGGATGCAGAATCCCGGCTCCGGGAACTATTGCGTAAATACCCGTGGCATTTCCAGGCGGCTTGGATGCTGGCCGAAGCCTATAGTCAGGCACGTGAATTTCAGAAGGCGTGTGAAATCCGTTTTCAGGCGTGTCAAAAACTGATGGAATTGTTTCCGGAAGATGAACAGGATGCGGATTCGATTACCTTGGATTTCGATCGGCCGGAGCATCGGTATCCGCTGCTGTTGCTGCAAGCTTCTGCCATCGACCATTTTTTGATTTCGGAATACGAACTGGCTGCCGCTATGCTCGAAACCGTGCTCGATCTGGATGAAGAAGATCATCTCGGCGTTTCGACCACGCTGGCTTTTTGTTATGTGGCGCTGGGAGAAAGAGAATCTTTCGATGCGCTTTTACCCGATTTGGATAAAAAACAGCCGGAAAAAATGATCGCGGCCTTGTGGGCGCAGCATCGCTTTGACCGGAAGCTTGATCCGACTCTTATTTCAGCCTGCAAAACTCGTTTCCCGGCCGTTTATGCCGAATTTATTGCGGAGGAACACCCGCTCACGGAGGCTTATCTGGCCGATATCGATAGCGATAGACCCACTCCGGAATCCCGTGCTCGCCTTTTATGGCTGCAAACCGAACATTTGTGGCAATCCGATGCCGATTTTCCCGTTCAATTGAAAAAGGGTTGATCGCATGGTCAGGGAAACCGTTCGGAAATTAAAGTGCTGTGAGAATTATTATCGGTCCATGGCTCCATTGAATCTCTTCGTTTCCTTGATCGGTGTCTATTTTCTGATCCGAACCAATCGATTTTCCGGAGGATGCCGGTAATTTTACTCATCAAGGAGCTCTTGATTTTTATTTCCCTGTGGTGGAAGAAGACCCTCTATCCGCAAGAACTGTATTATTATCGAAATCTGGGAATCTCTTGCGCACTGATATGGACGGTGGGGTATGGGATTGATCTTTTGTTGTTTCTTTTGATTTTCTTTATTAGCCGTTGGCTCTTTCTATGAATCATACTTTGGCCATTGACAGTGTGGAGCTAAGTTTCAGTTAGCGCGATTTTTTACAGGGCGTTTATGTGGGGGTCGAAACCGGGGAGATCGTCGGTTTATTGGGAAGAAACGGATCGGGTAAAACCTGTCTAATGAATATTATTTACGGTTCGCTCAAATGCCGATACCGGACCCTTAAAATTCACGAGGTTTACACCACGCACGCATTCCGCCGACCCGGTTTGATGAGGTACCTTCCGCAGTCGGGGTATATCCCGCCCTGGATCACCGTAAAAACGGCCTTCCGGGAAAATGCAATGGATTTCGAAAGGTTCACGGAATGGTTTCCGGAAATGGAGCGTTGCTACCGGCAAAAAACCGGAACACTATCCGCAGGGGCGCGCCGGATCATGGAGATCTACCTGGTTGTGGCCGCACCCGTGTGGTTCGCTTTAATGGACGAACCTTTTTCACAGATTATGCCGCTCCATATCCAACGGATTAAAGAATTGATGCTGACGGAAAAACGCAATAAAGGAATTCTTGTAACCGATCACATGTACCGGCAAATCCTCGAAATGAGCGACCGAATTTACCTACTGGCCAATAAAAGTTCCTATCTGATGAAAAACGACGGGGATTTGGCACGACTGGGCTATGTGTAAGCTGGAAGAGTAAATAATCAAGATTATATACTATAGGGTGCTAGTTTTTCGTTTTATATTTCTGAATAGCAAAAATTTTAATTATGTTTGAATCGGCAATGGTTCGCACCGGCGCCAAACCGACAAAGAAAAGAAAATGGGAAAAAACGAATTTGAAAAATATGCCCGTGGACACATGGGTATCAGTAGTCTGAAATTACACGACTTTAAAGCTATAACCAACGAATATATTTCTCCGACCATTATTGAAGAACGCCAGTTAAACGTGGCCCAGATGGATGTGTTTTCTCGCTTAATGATGGACCGCATCATATTTCTGGGGGTTCCGATCTACGATGATGCGGCAAATATTATTCAGGCGCAGTTACTGTTCCTCGAATCGACCGATCCGGACCGGGATATTCAGATTTACATCAACTCGCCCGGCGGATCCGTGAGCGCGGGACTCGGAATATACGATACGATGCACTTGATCAGTTCGGATGTGGCTACTATCTGTACCGGGATGGCGGCTTCGATGGGGGCTATTCTGCTGACTGCCGGAGAGAAAGGAAAACGTTCGGCATTGCCGCACTCCCGCATCATGATTCATCAACCGTTGGGAGGAGCGGAAGGCCAGGCCTCGGATATCGAAATCACGGCCCGGCAAATTCTGCGCACTAAGAAAGAGTTGTACGAAATTTTATCCCTGCATACCGGGCAAACGGTTAAGAAAATCGAGAAGGATGCCGATCGGGATTACTGGATGACCTCACCCGAGGCCCGCGATTACGGGTTGATCGACGAGGTTCTTTCCAAGCGGCCGAAAAAGAAATAAAGAAACGGGGAAGGACGGCCTGAGGGCCGTTCTGTGCCCCTTAAATTCATAAAAGACCCTATGGCAAAAAATACTACCGGACCCAGAGAGGCCTGCTCCTTTTGCGGAGCTTTGGCCGATGAAGTGCTGATGATGTTCCAGGGCTTGGATCATACCACCATCTGCAACAATTGCATCGAACAGGGATATTTGATTATGAATGATGCGGCCCCGCAAACCAAAAGTAAACCGATCACACCGATTCGGCAGGACGAACTGTTGAAACCAGCTGAAATCAAAGCTTTCCTGGATGAATACGTCATCGGACAGGATGATGTCAAGCGGTATATGTCCGTAGCGGTGTACAATCATTATAAGCGGTTGATGCACGGCGAGCGAGAGAACGGAGAGATCGAAATCGATAAATCGAATATTATTATGGTCGGGGAAACCGGTACCGGTAAAACTCTGCTGGCCCGTACGATCGCCAAATTATTAAAAGTTCCCTTTACCATTGTCGATGCGACCGTACTGACTGAAGCCGGATATGTCGGGGAGGATGTGGAAGGAATTCTGTCCCGGTTATTACAGGTAGCCGATTACGATGTCACACAAGCCGAACGAGGAATTGTATTTATTGATGAGATCGATAAAATAGCCCGGAAAACAGATAATCCCTCCATTACCCGCGACGTGTCGGGGGAAGGCGTTCAGCAGGCACTGCTCAAAATACTGGAAGGAGCGGTAGTCAATGTCCCGCCGCAGGGAGGCCGTAAACATCCGGAACAGAAATTTATCCAGGTCGACACCAAAAACATCCTCTTTATATGCGGAGGTGCCTTCGACGGAATCGAAAAGAAAATCAGCCAGCGGCTTAATACCCGGGTGGTGGGCTATGGTCAATCGCAAAAAAACGGAAATATCGACCGCAAAAATCTATTGCAGTATATGATGCCGCAAGATTTGAAATCGTTCGGACTCATTCCGGAACTAATCGGCCGTTTACCCGTGCTGACCTATCTGGAACCCCTTAGCCGGGAAGCGTTACGGGCGATTTTGACCGAACCGAAGAATTCCATTATCAAACAATACTACCGGATGTTCGAAATCGACGGAATCGATTTGGCTTTCGATGCGGAAGTTCTGGACTACATCGTCGATAAAGCGGTGGAATACAAATTAGGTGCGCGCGGACTGCGTTCCATTTGCGAAGCGATTATGATGGATGCCATGTTTGAGTTACCGTCCCAAAAAACCAATAAGTTTCAGATAACGCTGGAATATGCCAGAATGAAGATGGAAAAAACCAAATTATATTCGCTCCGGGCTACTGCCTCCTGAGAGTTTCTTTCGTAAAATTTCAAAAAGGTGCCCTTCAACACCTTTTTATACCGATGCTGTTCCTCTAAAGTACAAGTCAGGCTTTGGCTGAAGCTAACGAGCATAATTTATGGTTCAATACATCGAAGGAAGATTCTTCGTAAATCCAACGACCGGATTTGGCGGCCTGGCAAAATTATAGCGCAAAGAGAGCCAGGAAAGAATTAGGTCTAACTCAGTTTTTTCAATTGTACTCATGAACGGAGGAATCCGCTCATCAGTATTCCTCGGCGCTGTATTGAAATTCTGAAATGTCCCAAGCGGACTACGTGGAAGTGGTTACCCTGAGTACCGGTAACAGGAATCGATCGAACCGTCAATTACTCGAAATCCGGAAGACCGAAAGCGGCAAGCTGCTGATACTAGTTTTGTACATATAAAATTCCCCCGGGAACCGGGATTAGGGAAAGCCTAATCCCGGTTCCCGGGGCTGGAATTTCCGGTATCGTTTACGTAAAATCCCGGAAGACTCTTACCTGTGGGCTTCTTGCATGGACATCCGGCAGCAGTCTGCAAAAATACAGCGATTCGGTTCCTTCTACGGGGAATCTTATTTGACAAGGATCGTATGTTCGGCGGATTGGAGCCAGGGAGCGCTAAAGCGGAGGTGTACTTCGCCCGGTTCCCCGGTAGCCTCGATATAAGCCAGCAGGCGGCCGTGAAATACCCGGTGCCGATTGTCGGTGTAATCGCTCATGTCGGTATTGTTGCTCGCTTCAAGACCCAACAACCGGGCCGGACCCGCGATTTGGCAGGTCAATTCATCGTCACTCAGCAGGACCGGAATTCCATTCCGGTCCACCACCTGTACCAGAACTTGTGCCAGTCCGCGGTCTTTGCTGATTTCGGTTTCTCCCTGTTCGATTCGGATGGCAAAGGGGCGGTCGGAGGATTGCAGGTGGTGACGTACAATTTCCAGTCCGTTGGAATCCGAACCGATGACTTCCAATGTACCCGGTTCATAGGGTATATCCCAATAAATAATTCCGGAAGTCCGGTCATAGGGCTTGGTTTCCCCTACCATACGACCATTCAACAGGAGGGCGACCTGTTCGGTATTGGTATAGCAGACTACCCGGATGAATTGTCCCGGAGGATAATTCCAGATCGGCCAAGCATCCATGGAAGGGGTTTTTTCTTCATGCCTGTTCCCGGCCTTTTCCGTATTCTGTTGAGACCATACATCTTGCATCCGTGTCCGAGCTCCGTGTCCGGGAGCGGGGTAAGTTCCCAAATAAGCCATTGGCTTTTCGCTCCACAGTGATTGCCGGAAATAACCGCGCGGTTTGATCAACCCACCCAGATCGAGTAGTCCGGAATAGAATCCGCGGGAAGGCCAACGGCCCGACTCTCCCAGGTAATCGATCCCGGTCCACAGAAATTGGCCGAAAATATGATCGTTTTGGGTCACTGCATCCCAGGCCGATTTTTCATGTCGGTTTTCACTTCCGTAAATTACCCGTTCCGGATATCGTTCATGATCGGACACATAGCGGCTTTCGGTGTAATTATAACCGGTAATATCCAGCGAACGAGGGTATTCCGTTTCATTGGACATGGCTACGCCAGCCAATCCCGCCGTAACCGGCCGAGAACGGTCGTACCGTTTGACCACGGCAACCAAACGTTTGGAAATGTCCCCCAGGCGATTGGCATCCGGAGCATCCGGTTTATAGCCGCCGTATGTAGCCTGGGTAAATCCGGTCGCTTTTTCGCCGCCCAAGGAGGGGTGAGAATAGGGATCGTTCGGATAATCCACTTCATTGCCGATGCTCCAGGCAAAGATGGAAGGATGATTGCGGTCGCGGCGAACCATGTCGGCCAGATCACGTTCGGCCCAGGCTTCGAAGAAATCGTACGAACCTTCGTAACCGGGTTTGCCGACATTCCATCCTTCCAGCCATTTGCGTTTGGGGAATTCCCATTCGTCGAACGCTTCGTTCAGTACCAGTATTCCCAGTTCATCCGCAAGATCGTACAGATCGGGCGACTGCGGATTATGGCTGGTTCGGATAGCGTTACAACCGATCTCCTTGAGGGTCGAAAGTCGGCGTCTCCAAACTTCCTTCGGTACGGCCGCACCCAACACTCCCGCGTCGTGGTGCAAACAAACACCTTTCATTTTTATCCATTCTCCGTTGAGGGCGAACCCTCGATCCGGGTCGAAGGTCAGGGTGCGGAAGCCGGTTTTGATTTCACTGCGATCGATCACGCGGTCCGATTGTAAAAGAGTCGTTCGTAGCGTGTAGAGAAAGGGATGGTCGATACTCCAGCATTCGGGAT
>JAJQAW010000098.1 GCA_021203585.1 Rikenellaceae bacterium | reverse complement strand
TGACCGGTATTGCCGGACCCGATGGCGGAACGGACGTCAAACCGGTGGGAACCGTATGCATGGCCTTAGCCGCTCCGGAGGGAACCTTTACCCGGAAACGGCTTTTCAGAACCCTCCGCGAACAAAATATTTCACGGGCCACGGCTATGGTAATCGATATGCTGCGCCTGTATTTATCCGGGGAAAATCTGTAAAGCCACCAACAGGATCCGAACTCCCGATCCGGATCTTCCGGCAGCTCAACCCCTTCAGCCAGTCCAATCAGCACAAAAAACGACATAAATATTGCATTCTAATAATTTTATCGTAGATTTGCTCCCGCTTCTCTTCTGCAAGAGGGACAGAGGTAATTAGCGTGTGAGTGGGAGTGTAGTAATTAGTGAAGATAGAGCGAGAGAAGGAAGTAATTTGTGAGCGCTGGAGCGAGGTATCAGTCAGTGAGGAAGGGGTAATTTGTGAGCGCTGGAGCGAGGTAATCAGAGAGCGAGGAAGGAGTAAATGATCATCCGTTGCATGAATTAGGTCCGTAAACCACCCTTAATTTATAACCAATCGAACAACAATCCCTGCATGAATCGGTCTTTCCCGGATGCTAACCCTAAAAATAGTCCGTTTACCCGTCTTTTCAATCCATAACATAATCCTGGGGTATACCCCTCCACAAACTTATTAAAAGTTATTTTTAAATCCATTTTTACCATGATGAAAAAAAATCTTCTCTACCTTTTGATGTTTTCCTTTGTAGCCGGCCTGAGCAGCTGCAGTAGCAGCAGCAACGACGATCCCACTCCCGGTGTTCCGGATAAAGAGGCCAAACTGGTCGATAAAATAGAATATAAATCCTATTACAACGGCCGTGTGGATTGGAGTACCCAGTTCCGGTTTTCCTATGATAAGAATCGGCAAGTCACGAAAATAGTTTGTACGGGAGATAATGATATGGTCATCGATTTTGATTACGGCAGCAATTCGGTGAAAGTATCGATGAACGGCGAATCTTTTTTCTCCGATTACAATTATGAAAACGATTTCACTGGTTCCGCCCCCAACAGCAGAAGTGCCGGCCGGGCGTTCCGACACTCCGAAAAATCGAGTCGTAAATCGGCCTTCACCCGGGCTGACAATTCCTCGTCTTCCTACTCCGCAGAATTTAATTATACACTGAATTCAAACGGTTATGTGACTTCCATGACCGGTGAGGAAAGTTATTCCAATAGTTATTATACAGGAACCTTCTCAAACAGATCCACTTACAAGTATGCCAACGGCTATCTGGAATCTTCCGTGATTTCCTGGGAGGAATTCGAAAAGGATTACAGTTACAGTGATTCCTATCAGTACGCGTTCCATTGGGATAATGGAAATCTGGTCAAAGTGGTGGAAGACAATAATTATTTCACCGCGTTGACTTACAGTACGTACGAGAATAATAATATCAATATCGATCTAAATCTCTTGATCACCGAAATGGACGAATTTCTGGCTTTCGGCATCGACGCAAACACCCCGTTGAAGTGGTTCGGTTTTTTTGGAAAATCGAGTTCCAATCTTGTTTCCACTACGACTGAAACCTATCCGGGACAATCCTATCCGTCCACTTATAAATATACTCAAAACGAAGAAGGGTACATCACAAAGGTGGAAATTCCGGAATGGGATCTCGAATATGTAATTTCCTACCAATAATTTCCGTAGTTGACCTACATCCGCAACAACCGGTCCGTCGTAAGTCGACAGACCGGTTTTTTCTGAATCCTTTTCCGGCACTGCCGGCCCGCCGTTTCCCCGGCCGGTGCGGATTCATGTACGATCCGAAAAATCTTTTCCGATGCTTAACGGCCCTATCGGCATCGCTGTAGAGGTCTTCCACCTAAAAAACACATTTCGAAAATGTTGTTGCGAAAATAGGACGGGAATCACTATTTTTGTAGCGAAATTCTGAAAAAAACTCCTGTATGGACCCTATTTTTACGGTCATTGTGATCGTATTGCTGGTCCTGGCCGTGTCAGGCCTCGTGGTGGGCGTATCGAACGACGCCGCCAATTTTCTAAATTCCGCTATCGGTTCCAAAGCCGCTCCACGCTGGGTCATCATGACGGTGGCCTCTGTCGGTATTTTGCTCGGTTCAGTTTTTTCGAGCGGGATGATGGAAATTGCCCGAAACGGGGTTTTCCATCCGGCCATGTTCTCCTTCCAGGATATCATGATGCTCTTCCTGGCGGTAATGATTACCGACATCATTCTACTGGATTTATTCAATACCGTGGGATTACCCACATCCACCACCGTTTCACTGGTATTCGAACTGTTGGGAGCGGCAGTCATCGTATCGCTGTTCGTAATCAGCCGCGGGGAGGGACCGGGCGATATCGGACAATACATCAATTCGGGAAAGGCGCTGGCCATTATCTCCGGAATCCTGCTCTCGGTGGTCGTGGCCTGTGTCTGCGGTTCGATCATCATGTACCTCACTCGGATGATTTTTTCGTTTCGGTACAAGGAGACGTTTAAAGTTTTCGGGCCGTTCTGGTGCGGATTCGCTTTCACTGCCATCACTTATTTCGCCCTGTTCAAAGGGTTGAAAGGCTCTTCGATCATGACTCCGGAAATAGCGGAATTACTGAACGGAAATAGGACCGTATTGCTGCTCGGGCTGTTCCTGGGGTGGACGTTACTTTCCGCTGTTTTGCAGCATTTATTTAAGATAAACGTACTGAGGATCACTGTACTGGCAGGTACTTTTTCCCTGGCCCTGGCCTTTGCGGGCAACGACCTGGTAAACTTTATCGGGGTTTCGGTGGCCGGTTTGGACTCTTACCAGCTGGCCCGGGAAAGCGGCGATGTACAGATGATAATGGGCGATCTGGCTAAACCGGTGGTGGCCAACACGTGGTTATTGCTGGCTGCCGGTCTGATTATGACCCTTACTCTGTGGACTTCGAAAAAAGCGCGCACAGTGAGCGCCACGGAAATCAACCTGGCTCGGCAGGATGAAGGGGTGGAACGGTTCGGATCTACATCCATGTCGCGGGGGATCGTGCGTTTCGCGCTCAACGTCAATAAAAGCGTAAACCGGTGGCTTCCGGAGCCGGTACAGCGGTTCATAAAAAAACGGTTTTATCCGTTGAATCCGAAAGAGCGTTCGGACGCCTCGTTCGACTTGATCCGGGCTACCGTCAATCTGACGGTCGCTTCCCTGCTGATCGCCTTGGGTACCTCCCTGAAACTGCCCCTTTCCACGACCTACGTCACCTTCATGGTCGGGATGGGTACTTCGCTAGCCGACCGGGCGTGGGGACGCGAGAGCGCCGTATACCGGATCACCGGAGTCTTGACCGTGATCTCGGGCTGGTTCTTGACCGCGTTGATCGCATTCGGTGTGGCCGCGCTAGTGGCTACGATTCTGATATGGCTCAATAAACCGGGAGTTTACATCATGCTCGGGGTAGTGGTACTGATCCTCATCCAGACTTCCCGGGCTTACCGCCGCCGGATGAAACGGCAGGAATCCCACTCTCAATCGATCGCTTCTCACTCCTCCGGCGATATCATGGAAATTCTGGTCAATGAAATCCGGGCCACCATGAAAAAAGTGGTCTTTATCTACAACCAAACCTTGATCGGCGTATTCAACGAGGACCGCAAGCTGTTGAAAAAAATGACGGAGCAGGCGGCCGAGCTTCATCAAGAGGCGCATAAACGGAAACACGAAGTATTCTCGGCCCTGCAGCTGCTCAAAAATAACGATATCAATACCGGCCATTACTATGTACAGGTGGTGGATTACCTGAACGAGGTTTCCAAAGCGCTGTATCACATTTGTAAACCTTGTTTTACTCACATCGACAACAACCACGAGGGATTCACCAAGGAGCAGGTAGAGGATTTGATGCGCATCAACAAAGAGGTGAGCGAGATATACGACCGGATTATCCACATGCTCAAGACCAGCAATTTCGACGACCTGGATACGGTGATGAACATGCGGGACGATTTGTTCGATATGATATCGGATGCGATGCTGGAGCAGATCCGGCGCACCAAGAAGGGCCGCACCTCAAGCAAAGCAGGCACCCTGTTTTTCGAGATCACGAGCGAGACCAAAACGATGATACTGCAGTCACGGAATCTGCTGAAATCTCAGAAACTGTTCGTCTCCAATATCGAAGAATAAACAGCAGCCTCCTCCGGCCTACCGCTCCCTGGTGCCCTCGGAGTACCTTTCCGAGACAGCCATAAGCCGAGTGAATCCACAGGAAGCAGCCTGATCAATTCGGTACTCACCCTCTAAACGGTTTTACAACCGTTTGAGGGCGA
Source organism: Rikenellaceae bacterium (assembly GCA_021203585.1). Lineage (GTDB taxonomy): Bacteria > Bacteroidota > Bacteroidia > Bacteroidales > Rikenellaceae > JAJQAW01. The sequence goes on along the minus strand of JAJQAW010000098.1, from coordinate 1,854 downwards.
TGCGAACTAAATCTTCGACCGCCGCACCCGGTTCTTCCCGGTGGATTTGCCGAAGCACTTTTTCCGAGGCGGCTTTGGTAAAACCGAGCATGGTCAAAGCGGCCAGCGCCTCGTCGAATATCGGGGTGGTTCCTCCCGCCGATAAAGCCGCCTCCACAGCATCGGACGAACCGATCGCTCCGACCTTATCCTTCAACTCCACGATGATCTTTTGGGCGGTTTTGATTCCCAATCCTTTGACACTTTTCAGAATATCCGCCTTGCCGGTGGCAATGATCACCTGCAGTTCCTGGGCAGAGAAGGTCGAAAGCACCATACGGGCCGTATTGCCCCCTACTCCCGAAACGCCGATCAATAGCCGGAACAAGGCGCGTTCTATCGGGTCGTAAAATCCGAACAACAGTTGAGTATCCTCCCGGACAATAAAATGGGTATACAACCGGATCTGTTTTTGTTCGGCGATGCTGGAGTAGGTTTGCAATGAAATGTGAAGGTAATAACCGACCCCCCCGGGGGTCTCCAGAACCACGTGAGCCGGTGTTAAGGCCGATACCTCGCCCCGTATAAATTCGTACATATGCGCTGTTTATAGGGACAAATTTAGGCATATAAACCGACTAAAAAACCCAAGGCTTCGGGAGTATACTCTCTTTTCCGTGAAAGCAGGCCGCATTTCCCGAAGCCCGGTCTGCAACACTGCCGCCGCTCGGAAGGGAAATTCCAACGAAAGGGCGTAGAGGTCCGTTCTTCTGTCGAAACGGGGAAAGCGTAGCGCGCAGGAAGGAGGGCCTTGGTAAACTGGTGAAAAATACGTATGTTTGTGTGCTGAAATTCATTCGGATCTTCCGAAATGAACAGCGGTGAACGATTCACATGGACGGCAACCCTGCGCACGTAAAATATTAATAAATACAAGAAACCTTTTTTGATCATGAAAAAAACTTTGCTTCTGATTCCGGCCTTCGCGCTGCTGCTGACAGCCATGATCGCCTGCAACGATTCCAACGGAACCACCCACACTACCGTGCAGGCTACCGATTCGACCCGTTTGCATTCGCTGGACGGCGAAATCGTTTATGTACGGATGGACTCCTTAATGTCCAACTTTACGATGTATAACGAATTGAGCGCCATATTCGAAGAAAAATCAGGCAAAGCCGAGACCGATCTGACTAACCGCGGACGCAGCTTGGAGCGCGATATGATGAACGCACAGGAAAAAGTGCAGAAAGGTCTGGTAACCCGTCTACAGGCACAGGAACTGGAAGAAGAGTTGGGGCGTAAGCAACAAAATTTCATGAGCCACCACGAAAAACTGCTCGGCGAATTGGCTGAAGAGGAAGCGGTGATGCTTAACCGCATCAGCAACAGCATCGAATTGTTTATGAAAGAATTCAATGCCGGCAACCGATATAAAATGGTGATCAGCACTACCGCAGCCGGACCGATCCTGATTGCCGATCCGGCGCTGGATGTAACCGCAGAAGCCATCGCCGGGCTGAACGCCTTCTACGAAGCCAACAAAGAGAACCTCTAAGGGTGAGCAAAGTCCGCCCGAAAAAACACCTGGGTCAGCACTTTCTGACCGATTTATCGATTGCCGAACGAATCGCGGGCAGCCTGAAGGGCGACCGGGCGCCGGATACGCTCGAAGTCGGACCGGGAACGGGAGTGCTGACCCGTTTTTTATTGCAGCGAAACGATTTGCGGTTGTCTGCCGCAGAGGTCGATCCGGAAAGTGTGGATTACTTGCGGGAAAACTTTCCGCAACTGGGTGATAGGCTGATTTTCGGAGATTTTCTGAAAATGGATTTGACGAAATGCCAGGCTACCCGCTATGTGGTGGACTGGGAG
>JAJQAW010000164.1:4162-6178 GCA_021203585.1 Rikenellaceae bacterium | reverse complement strand
GTATGGGGTCATTGTCAAATTACCTCTATCTCAAAAAGTTTTTTCCAGTTTTTTCCGGTCACAAAAATTCGCCCGGTATCCGGATCGTAAGCGATGCCGTTCAGCACATCGGTGGTCAGGTCTTTGTCCGCCGGCGGTAAGATGCGTTTAAGATCGACGATTCCGTTTACTACTCCGGACTGCGGATCGATCCGTACGATCATATCGGTCAGGTATATATTGGCCCAGATTTCTCCTTCGATCCATTCCAGTTCATTGAGGTAATTGACTCGGCTTTCATGGGTGTATACTTCGATAGTCCGCACCGTTCGGAAGGTCTCGGGATCGATCACCAGGATTTTCTCCGTACCGTTGCTCATGTAGAGGTACCGGCCGTCCGTGGTCAATCCCCATCCTTCGCCGGCATAACCGAATTCACCGAGTTTTTCAAAGGAGTCGGCATCGTAGATAAAGCCGATGCCGTGTTCCCAGGTGAGCTGGTAAATTTTACCGTCGAGGTAAGCAGCCCCTTCCCCGAAATATTTATCCTCCAATGGCTGGCTTTTCAGCACTTCGCCGCTCTGCAAGTCGACCTGACGGAGCGTAGACTGACCGGTCTGTCCGGTACTCTCGTATAAGTAACCCTCGTGCCAGTACAGACCCTGCGTGTAGGCTTTGGGATCGTGCGGATAGGAATGAATCACCCGGTATCCGTAGTTTACCGGCTCCTGTGCGGCTTTTACGGCAAATTCTCCTACCCGGACCGTAGAATCCGCTCCCTGATAAGCGATCACCCGATAGACTACACGACCGACCGGTTCATTTTCCCGGGTGGCATAAGGCCACACCTCTTCCATGTTCCCCACTCTCTTCCCACGCACCATCAAAACGACTGAATCCAAGAGCGTGGTATCCCTATCCCGGAAATATCGAATGGGAATGACATCGCCCTGGCGAAATTCCTCTCTCAGGGTTGGAGAAACCGAAGCGATCAATTCTACCACCCGACCGGCCGATTGAGTTCCGGCGATGTATTGACTCATCGCATGATCCGGTTGAATCTGCCGCCCGCAGCCTCCACAAGCCGTTAGATTGATCAAAGCAGCTATCCATGAACCCAACCGGAGTATTTTCCTTGCAGACATATGGATTAATAATTTCATACTATCGGGCAAAGATAGGGATTTTTCCCTATTCTTCCTTCCCGTAACGACGGGCAAACCGCCGCGCCGGTCTGCCCCTCTCTTAAACTGATACCCGCTTTTAGCAGCGGAGCGTCACCCCGATATTGACCTGGCGGACTTCCGGTCCTTTATCGACCTGGAAAATCGAGTGCGGATAATAAGTGGCATAGACACCGACTTTACTGACAAAGACCCCGGCCGTATATCCGTAGTGGAAATTGCGCAAATTTAGATCGTCCCGGTAGCGTTTTTTTCCGTGTTCGGAGGATTTGAGTTTAGTGTAGGAATTCCAGCGCCAACCGCCGATCATTCCTCCATACAATTCCACCCGGTTCCGGTTGCCCAACCCCACACTGGCCACCAGCGGTACATTGAAGTAGGAGTTCACCAATTTGGATTTCTTGAGCGGATAAGGCAGCTCTCGGGCTTCTACCCAGTTGCCGTTCTCACTCAACACCGGGGTGATATTCCGGCTGAAACGAAAATTATTGACTTCCAGCTCCAGCCCGGTGCGAAGTCCGAAATGGCGGGTGAAATTATGCTGATAATGAACCAGCGATAGATTGAAGTGTACCGACTTCCCTTCCAGATCCATCCAATCGGCCTCTTCCGGAAGTTTCAAGTCCGACAATCCTTCGACCAAGCCGTTATACCCCAGACTGATCGAGTTAAAAAAACGCAGATCGTCCTGCTTGCGGAAGGTCTTCGATTTTCGCGTATCCCGGACCACTACCCGGGTCGAACTGGTGGCCCGCACCACCGGATCGTCGTCTTCATCGATGATGATAATTTCCCGTTTTTGAAAAACCGTATCGGGACCGCTCTGTGCGAAAACCGGTAAGGCGGCCAGCAG
>JAJQAW010000164.1:0-4152 GCA_021203585.1 Rikenellaceae bacterium | reverse complement strand
GTGCAAACCCTGAAATCAACAGATACTTTTTCATCCTTTCACTTTTTTTGTTGGTTATTTTCTTCCGTGTGTACCGGGCGCCGGCTCACCGTAATGGTTGCCACTTCCACCACGCGTTCTTCGTTTGTTTCATAAATACTCACCGGACTTAAAGATCCCAGCGGAGTAAGAATACCTGCAGTCAAACGCCGCAGCCCTTTGCGATTGAACAGATTCAACAAACCCAGGCGATTCTCCGGATCTGATTCCAAAAAAAGATCCCCTGTCGGTCCGGATTCTTCGATTATAAGTTCTTCCGCGGTGTAAATGATACGTACCGCACGCGTATCCGAATGAAGCAAAGAGGAGATCGGTTCCGTTTCCAACCTTTCCGGTAATTCGGGTTCCGGCATCGGCTTCAAGGCAAGCCGGTCGGCTATCGTTGGAATGTCCTCTCTGGATCGCGGAACCGCGGTTTCCCTGCGTTCGACTGCCGCGGCTTTTCCCCCAGCCCGTTTCGGTTCCGCTGCCGCCAAGGCCGCCGAACCGGAAATCTCCGGAAGGATTGTTTCGGAGGGAAGAGCGGCCTTTTCGCGAACCGGTTCTTCCGGCTCGGTGGTCTCTTCCTGCGGGTCGCTTTCCGGTTCTTCCTGAAGTTTGACTACGGTGTTCCCCGAATAATCCAGGGGTATCTCTTGTTCGAATCGATCCAATATCCAAAAACCTCCTGCAAAAACAGCAGCGGCGGCTGTGATCCGAATCAATAGCGGTCAAAGCCTCGACCTGCGCTTGAGGAGAGATTTCGGCTCGAACCGAATCGTAGGATCCGGAATCAATACAGGAAAATCTTCCTGCAAAGCGGCTATTCTTTCCGCGATTTCCGGCTCCTCTTTCAAGAATCCTTCGAATTCGTTCCGGACCTCTTCCGAAAGGGTGCTTTCGAGATAGTCGAGCGCAAACTCTTCATAATTTTTTCTTGTAATTTTCATTACCTTGACCCAAATATATTAAATAATATCAGAAATCGATCCAATTTTTTCTTTGAGAAAATTTCTTGCCCGGAATAGATACACCTTCACCTGCGATTCGGTCAACCCGGTCATCTGCCCGATCTCCTTGTAGGAATACCCTTCGTAATCGCGCAGTAAGACCAGGTGGCGTTGAGTGCCATTCAAGGAATCCATTGCCCTGGAAAGAATTTCTTCAAGGTTGTTGTATCCGCCTTCCACTTCTCCGGAGCGATTGGCCAGCGGTTCGCTGCCGGCGTTCCGGGAATTGTTCCGGACATGATCGATGAGCAGCCGGTAGGCGATCGGGAAAAGGTAGCTTTTCTCCTTCCCAGCGATAACCGACTTCCGGTTTTCTCAGAGCCTCAGGAAACTTTCCTGTACTATATCTTTAGCCGCGTCCTCATCGCGCAGGGATTTCAGAACAAACCGATACACAGGGTCTGAAAAACGCTCCACGCAGCCGTTATACTCTGCAATTGTCATCGAACAACAAACTCAATTTCTTCTCGGATGTTTCTATCTATAGAACGGTAGTGAAAGGCGAAAGCTACAAAAAGGAGGATTTTTTTGAGGGAGGGAGGCCAAATAAAAGCCCGTAATTGAAAGCGGTGGCTCGAAATTTCCACACCTACCTGATTCCGGAAGGAAGGAAATCATCGCCAATACCTTTTGCTCCAAGAAATAAATCGAACCACTGCCAAAGCTTACTGCCAAAGCCTACTGTCAAAGCCCCACTGCCGTAGCCCTATAATCGGCGCAAGATGATCTTCTCTGTAACGTGGTTTTATTTCCTATCGGGTTAAAACGGTACCGGCAAGCACTCGCGTCGGCATCAGCCCGCACGGTTCCTCTGAAGCCATAACGGCTGATTTCCATCTGTATACTCACCATTTCACAACACCGGAACCGGCACCGGAATAATACGGCGCCCTGCTTTTCTTTCGTTCTTTGTTTTCTCAAGGCACTGCATCTTTGCTTACTCCACATCATCTCTTCTATTCATGTTAATCAGATACCGTCCCGCAAAGAAAAAAGGAGGCCCCTTTTCAGGACCTCCCCGTTTGATAAGAGAATCTATTCGAATTACAACGCCTGGAATTCTGCCGAGTCAGCCCAACGTGCGAATTCGATATCTTTTTTCGCCTCTGACAACAGGAACGGATTTTTAGCGCCTACCGCTTTCAGGTTGGAAATGACTCCGGTGCTGTCACCTTCACGAGCAGCAATAACCGCTTTCAGGTAAGAAGCATAAGGACAATCTTCATTAGCTACCAGTTGTTTGGCGCGAGAAAGGTTACCGTTCAATACCTCTGCTACAGCCAAGTTGTAACCGGTCAGGTTTTGCGTAGCCTGCGGATAATTTCCTTCTACCAGGTTCAATAAACCGGTATTGTATTTGGCATCCTCCGTATTGATCGATGACAGGTAGCGACGAGCGGCATCGTGATCGCCTTGACCCAAAGCAGCCAGCCCCAGGTTGTTAATCACTTCGTTGGAAGAATTATTCAAAGCGGCGGCTTTATTCAGCGCAGCGGCAGCCTCAGCCGGTTTTCCTTCTTTCAATAAAGTAGCGGCGTAATTGTTCCATGCCCGGTAATCGTTGTGTTTGTCGGCAGCAGCCTTGTAGATTTTTTGTTGCTCGGCATTGTCGGTATACAGCGTAGCGGCGAACAGCATCTCTTCCAGATTCAGCTGGTTGATGTTTTGAGAAACGGCGGCACGCAGTTCCGCATCGGTCAGACCGGCTACATCCACGCTAACCTGCATTTTGGAACGGCGCAGCTCCGGAAGGATCTTATCTTTCAATACCGAGAAAGCAGCGCTCATGTTGTGGATTTCGGCATCCCGGCGTTCTGAATCGCTGTACATGTTCAACACCTGGAGAATCAGGTTTTTGTCCGGAATATTCGAGGCTTCCACCAATTCTTTGAAACCTTCCCAGTCTTCACCCAGCGCCTCCACATCGAAGTCGAGTTCGCCCGGAAGCGGATTTCTTTTGTATTTTTGGTTCAAAGCGGTTTCCGTGTTGCGAGCGCGGTCTTGAGACAGTTGGTTATTAAAATTGACCGGACCGTCGGGAGAAGCGAACGCTTTAACGTTGATGTCGTTCACGGTTTTTTTCGCATCACCGGTATTGTCGGCGATAAACTGTTCGAGCGCTTTGATTTCCTCGTTGGTCAATTCGGCCGGACGAACGTTGGCGCTGTTGATCAGGAACATAATACGAGCCTCTTGCGAAATAACGGTATTGCGCTGGAAGTTATCCGGAGCGATAGACGGTTGGCCCGCCAGGTTAGCCAGCTCCTGAACGGTGCTGACACCCTGCGCGATCAGAATCACTTTAAACGGAACAAACGTACCTTTTTTGCATTTGGCATCCACTCGCAGCTCCAAAGTAGATTGCTTCATGTTCGGGCTATACGGGAAAGATACGGTTTGTGAAATCTGACCACCGTTTTGTTTGCTGATCACCGTGTAGTTGTCTTTTACTTTCTGACCTTGCACGTAGGTCGGGGTACCTGCCAATTCTCCGCCTTCGTACACCAGTACCGGAGTTACGCGCAGCGTGGCACGGTTGTTGAAATACTTGGCCGGGAATTGCACGGTATAAGTCGACTTTACCTCTTTCCCCTGAAGCGACAATACGGCAGGAGAGCTGGTAGTAATCAAGGTATCCGCTTTTTTCTGCATCTTGTTGTAGCAATTACAGCTGGTCAACAAGACAGAGCAAGCCGCAAATACAAGACCCAACTTCAAAACTCTTTTCATAGCCTTTGGTTTTTTTAGTAAATTATTATGTGGAAATCCTTTTGAAATTCCACCTGAAACTCCACAAATATAAGCATATTTCACATAACAAAGGAGGAAAACCAGACATATTTTTCACGGAAATGCACTGTTTTCCTCCTTTTCAGACTATTTTAGGCCCGGGAGGGACAGTTAAATTAAGTTTACCTTAACAATTTGTCCACTATTGGGCTTTTTTATCGTCGTTTTTATCCGGTTTCGGAAGCAACGCTTTCCGCGACAGCTTCAGTTTTCCGGTTTTAGGATCCGTTCCGACCAATTTTACTTCGATCGTGTCTCCCTCTTTTAATCCGGTATCCTTCATCGTTCCATACCGTTGGTGGCCGATTTCGGAGATGTGCAGCAAGGCGTCTTT
>JAJQAW010000088.1:3429-6322 GCA_021203585.1 Rikenellaceae bacterium | reverse complement strand
AGTGAAAGGATGGAGCAGCTGCAGTAACTTTTCAAAGAAACCCAGCGTAGCCCGATAGGTCGGAGCGTCGATCGGTTGCCGGTATCCCGGTTTAACCAGTTCCAGGTACCATCCGGAAAATTCGTCCCAGAATAGTTTGTAGGTCCGCATCAACGCCTCGGAAATCCGGTATTGGCTGAAATCCGATTCCAGTTCCTCGATAGCTCGGTTTAGGGTATGTTCGAACCACTCGATCGCAATCCGGTTATTCAGGTAGGTGGTGTGGTAGTAGGCGCTGTTTTGCATCAGGGTCTCGTCCACTTCCCATCCTTTAACCAATCGGAAAGCGTTCCACACTTTGTTCGCGAAATTTCTTCCCTGTTCCACCAGCGAATCGTCGTACATCAGGTCGTTTCCTGCGGCCGAGCATAACAGCATACCTATGCGTACCCCATCCGCGCCGTACTGGGCGATCAAATCGAGCGGATCGGGCGAGTTGCCGAGCGATTTGCTCATTTTTCGGCGTTGTTTATCGCGGACGATTCCGGTCAGATAGACGTTGTCGAACGGGCGCTGGCTCGTATATTCGTAGCCGGCAATGATCATGCGGGCCACCCAGAAAAAGAGAATTTCCGGAGCCGTTACCAGATCGGAGGTCGGATAGTAGTATTTCATATCCTCGTTATCCGGGTAACGGATGCCGTCGAATACGGAAATGGGCCACAGCCAGGAAGAGAACCAAGTATCCAGTACGTCTTCGTCCTGCCGGAGATCACTCATCTGCAGATCGGGATTTCCGGTTTTCTCTCGGGCCAATTCCAATGCCCGGTCTTCGGTTTGAGCCACCACAAAACCGCCTTCGGGCAGGTACCAGGCCGGAATCCGGTGCCCCCACCACAGCTGGCGTGAAATGTTCCAGTCGCGGACATTCTCCATCCAGTGGCGGTAAGTATTTTTAAATTTCTCCGGAATCAGACGCACCGTATCTTCCATCACCGCCTTCAGGGCCGGTTGAGAAATCTCTTTCATGGCCAGAAACCACTGCATCGACAGTTTCGGTTCGATGGCTGCGTGGGTGCGTTCGGAGAAGCCGACTTTGTGGGTATAGTCTTCTACTTTTTCCATCCATCCGGCCGCTTCGAGATCTTGGGCTATTTGTTTGCGGACTTCGAAACGGTCCATACCTACGTACAGGCCGCCTTTTTCGTTGATCGTACCGTCGTCGTTAAAAATGTCGATCGTTTCCAGGTTGTATTTTTCGCCCAGCATATAGTCGTTTACATCGTGGGCCGGAGTGATTTTAAGCACCCCGGTACCGAATTCGATATCCACGTAGTCGGCGGCTATGACCGGAACGGCTCGGCCCACCAGCGGAACGATCACTTTTCGGCCTTGCAGGTGAGTGTAACGCGGATCGTTCGGGTTTACCGATACCGCCACGTCCCCCATAATGGTTTCCGGGCGGGTGGTGGCAATGACCACATAATCCTCCGAGTCCTCCAGCCGATAACGCAGGTAGTACAATTTACCGTGGACTTCGCGGTGGATCACCTCTTCGTCCGAGACGGCCGTTTTGGCGGCCGGATCCCAGTTGACCATCCGTACGCTCCGGTAAATTTTCCCCTGGTTATACAGGTCCACGAACACCTGGATCACGCTTTCGCTGCGGGCCTGATCCATGGTGAAAGCCGTGCGTTCCCAGTCGCAGGAGGCGCCCAGTTTGCGTAGTTGCCGAAGAATAATTCCCCCGTGTTTCTCAGTCCACTCCCAGACATGCCGTAGAAATTCTTCCCGGCTGAGGTCGTTTTTTTCGATTCCTTCGCTTTTGAGTTTTTGTACCACTTTGGCCTCCGTAGCGATCGAAGCGTGGTCGGTTCCCGGCATCCATAAGGCATTGAAGCCCTTCATCCGTGCCCGGCGAATCAATACATCTTGCAGGGTATTGTTCAACATATGGCCCATATGCAGCACACCGGTTACATTAGGCGGCGGAATGACAATCGTATAAGGTTTTCGCTGGTCCGGCTGCGAACGGAACATCCCGTACTGCATCCAGTAGTCGTACCACTTTTGTTCGATTTCCGCGGGGGAGTATTTTGTCAGTTCCATTACAAAATTGTCAGGGTTTTTTGATTTTTGTCGGTTCCTTTCGTTTGCAGACTGCCAATGTGGCAGAGCGGACGATTCGGCTTATTTTTTGTGCTAAAGATGTCCGCAAAGATAGGATTTTTGATAGGAAAACTGATCCTTCCGATGGAATTTATTAACAATCCGCGCGTTTTATCAAAGTATAAGTTACAACTGTGGCCTGATTTGAATAACTTTATAGGCCGTTTCGATGTGAAATTATGAGTAAAAAATATAGAAAAACAGAGGACTTTTCGGATATCTCCGAAATTCTCGATGGAAGACACCAAATAATACCGATTATTTCTTCAGGCGAAGACGATCTGGAAGTGGATGTAGCCGTGCCTGAGATCATTCCCATATTAACTCTCCGTAGTTCCGTGTTGTTTCCGGGGGCGATCACTCCGATTACCGTAGGCCGGGAGCGTTCCATGCGGCTGGTCAAGGAGGTCAATGAAGAGGGAGGGATTTTGGGCGCCGTACTTCAACGGGATGTCGAGGCGGAAAACCCGGGACCGGACGATCTGTACCGCATCGGTACGGCAGCCCGGATCCTGAAAATCCTTGAAATGCCCAACGGCAACCTGACCGTGATTCTGCATGGTCTGGAAAAGTTCGAGATCAAAGAATTCGTCTCTTCCGAACCCTTCTTCAAGGCTACGGTGGAGGTATTGAAGGATACCATTCCCGAAAAAAAGAACTTGGAATTCGATGCGCTGGTCGATTCGATCAAGGATGTGGCTTTGCACATTATCCATCATTCTCCGGCCATGCCGAAAGAAGCTTC